>JAGXLR010000174.1 GCA_018334555.1 Desulfobacterales bacterium | reverse complement strand
GGGGGCCCCACCCCGCTGCCGCCTAAGAACAGGGGCCTTTGGGCTTTGTTGATCGTATCGGCCGCCTCCCGAAGTTCGGCGTCGTCCGGAAAACTGCAGGTCTTATGCCTTCTGCGTTTCGGAAACGGGGCGGTTTCAGGATCAATTTCGACGTTCAGAATATCCGGCGGCAGTTCGAGAAAAACCGGTCCCGGCCGGCCCATGGTGGCCTGCCGGAAGGCGATGGAGAGGTATTCGGGAATCCGCCGCGTATCATAACAAGTGGCGCTCCACTTGGTGATCGGCTTGACCATGTCAATCTGGTTTAACTCCTGAAGGGCGCCGGTCAGATCATCCCGAAGGGGATGGCGGCCGCACAATACGATAATCGGGGCATTGTCCAGGTAGGCGTTGGCGACACCGGTTAACGAATTCGTGAAGCCCGGCCCTGCGGTTACCAGGCATACGCCGGGTTCATTTTTATAGATGGACCAGGCATGGGCCATCATGGCCGCGGCCTGTTCGTGCCTGACATCTATGGGGTCTATCTGGTAATTCGTGAATCCGTCCAATATGCTTTCAATATGACCGCCGGAGATAGTAAACACCGTGCTCACGTTTTCAACTGCCTTCATATATTTGGCCACCAGGTGCCCGCCAACGATTTTTGCCATGATTACCTCCTGTAGGGTTGTCTGGTTCGATGGATGAATCCGGGGGGATATATTTAAACGACCAGTTTCAGGCCGTCTTCAAACCACTGGGCATAGACGCCCATACCTTCAACGTGCAGTTTGCCTTCTGCGGCCGCATTAAAAGAGGCGTCCTTGTTTTTGTCCGTCATCACGGAAAACCCTGTTGCGGCGTCTTTCCAAACAAGGGCCACGTCAAAATCCTGGTGCCTGCCGCCGGACCTTGATGAGATTTTGCCTTTATCAAAAATAAGCATCCGGCCCCGCTGCCCGTCCTTGGTTTTAATCAGTAGCCGGGCCTTGGCCTTGCTGATGTATTTTTTGAATGCGTCGTTTTTTTTTGCGGCGCGTTTTAAAATAAGGTCAAGGACAAAGAGAAGCATGGAGAATCTCATAGGCGGCCCCTTTTTACTTGGTTGGCATTTCTTGTGCGAGACAGAGCGTCGGATAATCATATTATGGTTCAATGCGCCCGTTGGAGTCAAGGGAAAGGATGCCGCCGGCCAATGCAGTTTGGCTTTTTGGGAAAAATGTCTTATTTTTACCTAAGCTGAGCGATTTTCAAGTTTGCTGCAGATACGAGGAAGCGGATGTTGAGCTATAGCGGGCTATGCGAAACATCCGCTGACAAAGTAGATGCGGCAAAATTGGAAATCCCGGAGGGTTTCGAATCTTTAAATGGGAAATTGATTTAAGCCCTTTAAAATAATATAGAAACAAAAAGTTTAAAAATTTGAAACGCTCAGTTTAGGTTTTAGTTTAAAAGGCCGGCGCAGAGACTTCACACGGTTTAAGGGGGCTTCCTATAGGATGAAAACAAAGCGCTTTAAACGAATCCTCCCGATTTTTATTCTGGCGGCCCATCTGACAGCCTGTTCAGTGGTTTCAAGAGACATTCGGGAAAAAGCGGTTCTAGATGTATCCTTCGGGGCGTTGACCCACCATACGGAGCAATATGTCGGCAAGACCGTTATTCTTGGCGGCTATATCGTAGAGGTCGCCAACCGGCCGGACCAAAGCCGGTTGATGATTTTGCAGGCGCCGCTTGATTCCCAGGATCATCCAAAATCCCGTAAAAAGTCGAAAGGGCGGTTTTTGGTGACAACCAATGAATTTCTCGACCCGATGCTCTATGAAAAGGGAAGGCGGGTAACCGTGGCCGGAAAAGTGGCCGGACAGGCAACGGAAAAAATCGGTGATTACGCGTATACGATGCCGAAAATCAAATCCAGTGAGCTGCATCTTTGGGATGAGCCAAAATATCGGCACTATCATTATCACTATTATGACCGCCATTACCCGTGGACGGACAATTATTATCATTTCTGGTGGCATTATCCCTACTGATATTGGAGTTCGACGTAACTTAGAAATATATATTATTATTCCAGAAGGTTAGCTCTCTGTCATTGCGAGGAGCGAAAGCGACCAGGAATCTTGTTTATTAAAAATTTTTCGCTGCCGCTCGTTACTTTTAAATCCGGTCCCGGCCCTCGGCCCGGCCGGGGTTACTTTCAAACGAATCCAACCTGATTCTTTACAACGCCTCCCATTTTATCGTATAAGAAATCTTTTATAAGTTTTCAAACTATCCTAAGCAACTGCTAAGATGCAAAAAAACGTAGCGAATCCGGTGAATTTAGGATATATGGGGTTAAATTTTTTTGCGTTCGCCATTGAGCAAACGCTCAATTTAGGGGGAAATATATGCATCACCTGGACGCGGAAGAATTAAAAAATTTAAAAATCTTCCGGGACTTGCTCCCGGATGAGTGGACCGAGGTCTATGCGCTCTTAAACCGTCAGAAGATCATCGAAGGCGAACAATTGATTCGGGAGGGGGAGCAGGCGCATACATTTTTTATTATTCTGCGCGGCCATTTCATGATTCATTACGGGGACGGCCGGGCGGTTACGCTAAACAAAAAAGGTGATATCATCGGCTGGTCCTCTGTTATCAGGCCGTTTCAATACACGGCCAATGTCACTGCCCTGACTGCCGGCGAGGTGCTTTCGATACCGGGCGATAGATTCCTGGAACTGCTTCAGAAAAACGCCGAACTCGGGGACAAGCTGGTCAAAAGAGTAAACGAGCTCGTCTCCAAACGCCAGGCGATCGATTGACAGCCCTATGTATAACCAGGTATTAGAGGGAATTTTTAAATGACGGGTATTGAAGCCATATTACATCACAATGGTTTCGGCATGGCGGCGGTGGGGGTTACCATCGTATTTACCGCCCTGGTCACGCTATCGTTGATTATCTCCCAGCTCCATAAACTACTGCTCGTATGGGAGGAACGGGAGACATATATCAATAAAGCCCGAAGGATGTTTTCTTTATTGGGGCCCAAAGAGGTGCGGCGGGCGAAAAACGGGGAAAAACAGGCGAAGGCAAAATATATTGCCAGTATCAAGGAATCCTCCCGGCAGTTCAATATCCTGATACAGGCGATGGGGGAGCCCTTTTCCCTGCCGGAGCTCATCCGGATTGCGGAATCATTGGGCATCGAATCCCCTTACGCAGCCGTTGCCCATTTGATCGAGGGCGATCTGATCATTCCGGATCAGAAGGGATTCTATCTCTGGAACCATGAAGCCTATAACAGCCTATCAAAACGGAGTTGATACTTAACCTATGGAAATGTTCTTAGATTTTTTCAGCAACACCGGTTTCGCGCTGGCGGACTATCGGAACCTGATTATGCTTGGTATCGGCATGTTGTTTATCTACCTGGGCATTGCCAAGGATTACGAACCCCTTTTATTGGTTCCCATCGGCTTCGGCATACTGCTTGGCAATATCCCGGTTTTCAAAGGCCTGGGATTAAGCATCTATGAATCCAACAGTGTCCTTCACTATTTATATTACGGCGTAACCCAGGGCATATATCCGCCGCTCATTTTTATGGGCATTGGTGCCATGACCGACTTTTCCACCCTGTTGGCGCGTCCGGTGCTCATGCTGCTGGGGGCCGCCGCGCAGACCGGAATATTTTTAACATTTTTGGGGGCCCTGGCATTGGGCTTTGCGCCGAATGAGGCCGCATCCATCGGAATTATAGGCGGCGCGGACGGGCCAACCGCCATCTTTCTGACGGCCAAACTGGCAAAAGAACTGATCGGTCCCATTGCCGTGGCCGCCTATTCCTATATGGCGCTGGTGCCGGTAATTCAGCCGCCCATTATGAGGCTCTTGACCACGCGTAAGGAACGCTTGATTAGAATGGAGGAGCCGCGGCAGGTATCCAAACGGGAGAAACTGATTTTCCCGATTATCGCTGTTTTGCTCTGCTGCTATACGGCGCCTGCGGCGCTTCCGTTGTTGGGACTTCTATTTTTGGGGAACCTGCTTAAAGAGGCCGTTGTTACGGAGAGGCTGGCTCAGGCGGCCCGAACTTCGGTCATCGATACGGTCACCATCCTGCTGGGGATGACGGTCGGGGCCAGCACCCAGGCGAATGTTTTTCTGACGAGCAAGTCGATCGGGATATTCGTGCTCGGCGCCATATCTTTCTGCATTGCGACAGCGGCGGGTCTATTATTCGCCAAAATTATGAACCTCTTTCTGAAACAAAAAATCAACCCCCTTCTGGGGGCGGCCGGCGTCTCCGCCGTGCCGGATTCGGCCCGGGTGGTTCAGATGGTGGGCCGGGCGGAGGATGACACCAATTTTCTGCTCATGCATGCCATGGCGCCCAATGTTTCCGGCGTGATTGGATCGGCGGTAGGCGCAGGGATCCTCTGGAGCTTCATCGTCGGATAATGGCCCTGATTTAGCCTTCCTCCCTTACCAGGGGGGCCTGAAAACCGGTAAAATCCCTTGACATGTTATTTTTCCCCCGGTACTAATAGAGTTATGTAAAAGCCAAACCTATCGCAAGATAGGGACGGAAAGTTACGGGTCTTCAAAAGATGGCCGGACTGCCATGCGATTCAATGGCGGTTCGGCCTTTTTTTTTCATTCGCGGAAAAAGTCAATCCTAACGCGTCTCCGTCCATAAATGAGATAATTTGTTCAAGTTCAGGTTATGGATGGGCACTAACGAACAGGAGGAAGAAGCCATGAAATCATTAGTAAAAAGGTTCCAATGGGTTTCGGTGGTCAGCCTGCTTTTAGTCCTCTCCATGCTGATCATTCCATTTTCTTCGGCATTTGCCGCCGAAAAAGGCCCCAAAATTACTGTAATGACCCGTAACCTGTACCTGGGGGCGGATATTTTTAAAGTGGTCGAGGCGGCTCAGGAAAATCCGGACGATCCTTTGGCCGTTCCCATTGCGGTGGCTGAAGTATACAATACGATGCTTTATACGAATTTTTGGGCGCGGGCCGAGGCCATTGCCGATGAAATTGCCGAAAATAAACCTGATGTCGTCGGCCTGCAGGAAGTGTCAACCTTCTATAAACAGACGCCGGGAGACTTTCTTAACGGCAATCCGGAACAGGCAAGCTTTGTCGTCATTGATTTTTATAAGGCCTTAGAGGCGGCCTTGCGTGATCGCGACATGGAATACGAAAAGTTCGAGGTGACCAATGCGGATGTGGAACTCCCCATGCTGGATTTCAAGTCGGAAACGCTTCTTTCCGATGTCCGCATGGTGGACCATGATATGGTGCTGGTGCGAAAGGGGCATGCCGCAGCCACTTTGATTGCCGGTAACTATTCACAAAACCTGGGATTGACCTTGGGCGGGCGCTATGTGGAGTTCACCCGGGGGTTCCTCATCGTGGACGTCAATGTCAAGGCAGAGGCCTTTCGGTTCGTCAACACCCATTTGGAGGTCCGAAGTGAACCCGGCAGCGTTTTCAGGGTTATCCAGTCTGCTCAAATGATGGAGCTGTTGTACACTTTAAACTCCCGGGACGCCAAACCGGTCGTCATGGTCGGCGACTTTAACAGTTCTCCGGAGGATGTGCCGGGAACCGGCTATCTACCCTCAGGGGCCCCGGTGGATTACGTACCGCCCTATATGCAGGCAATTGAAGGCGGTTACCTGGATGCCTGGCTTCTTCAGAATGGATATGACGAGGGCTATACCAGCGGGTTCGGCGAATATATCAGCAACCCGTTTGATGAACTTACGACACGTATTGATCTGATCCTTACCGATCCGTGTGGACTAAGCATAGATAGGGTAAAGTGTGATGTGGTTGGCGATGAGATTTCCGATATGGTGCCCAATCCGCTTTTACCGAGGATCCTTAGGCTTTGGCCGTCTGATCATGCGGGCGTCGTTGGAAAGATCAAATTTCTGGGCGGGTAAAAAAACCGGTAGCATAAAAAGCCGGGGCATGGCCTGATGGTCTTGCCCCCGATTTGACGGTCAGGAACCAATGCCCTCTGCCTCCTTCGCGGCGGCATTTATGCAGAAAGGAAGTCTTGGGCGGGAACGCTTTTTCGATCCTGAATGTTTTCGGGATTCATCCACTAAGACGATACGTCTGGCTTTGTCATTTCGAGCGGCAGCGAGAAATCTTTTGCAAACAAGATGCCTCGTCATTTTCATTCCTTGACCTGATAATCATACAAATTTTGTAATAACAGTAAGTGTAGTTAAAGCATTTAGTAATCAAATTTGAGCCTATGCGGCGGCTCACTGCGGAAATTGGTCGATGCGCTGGAAGGCGAATCTCTAAGCCGCCTATGCGGCGGCTCACCCGGACAACTCGTCCCAATGGCCCATCAGCTCTCTCTAAGCCGCCTATGCGGCGGCTCACCCGGACAACTCGTCCCAATGGCCCATCAGCTCTCTCTAA
>JAGXLR010000173.1 GCA_018334555.1 Desulfobacterales bacterium | reverse complement strand
GGAAGTCGGTTTTTATTTCAGAACTCAGGTAATATCCACCCTTACAGGTGCTTTTAATCGCATCCACAAGTTCGGAAAACGCAGCGGTTTTCAAGATATATCCGACGCCGCCGCCCTGCAGCGCCTGTCGCACATCCTGCTGGTTGATGCTCGAAGCCATTACAATGACCCGGGTCTTGGCTGCGGAGGCATGGATTAACCGGATCGTATCAAAATCCGTAAACCTCGGAAGCGCCGCTTCCAGCAAAACGATATCCGGATGGAGTTTTTTGACTTTTTCCAATACCTCATCACTATCACCGGCCTCGCCGACAACCTCGAAGCCGTCTTCCTGACGCAGCAATGCCGACAATCCTTCCCGGATCATCAAATTATGATCGCCGATCAATATTTTTACTTTATCCATGACATTTTCCCCAATTCTATGATCTTTAAATTACTTTTTTTTCCACTTATATACCCTGAATCTTACATTGTAAAGTCTAAAACGAAAATTTTTTCAGATTCCCCTTACAACCTATGCGTCATTTACTTACTGCCCATCCATAAATGGTTAATTTATGGACGGACACTACTTAATGCGGCTATTGTCCGTCCTGCTTTTTTTAGACCTGAAGGCGACCTAGGCATACGAAAACGACAAAAATATAGACTGGCACCGGCTAAAGACATAAGGATATAGATTAACAAAACATTTGACATAAACAGATCTTTAATTTAATCTACCCATATTTATTGCTTTGTGTTAACCAAACGTGACCCACCACCGCTTACAGGGAGCTTCCACTATGACAGAAACAAACTGGCCGACCAACTACTGGCCCGAAAACGTCGCCCTTGATGTCGATGATTATGACCGCACCCTTTTTTCCATTTTAGACGAAGCGGCCCAGGATTACCCCAATCAGGTATACACTGTTTTCAATGACGGGACCCAGACCTTTGCCCAAGTCAAAGATACGGCGGACCGTCTGGCCCATTTTCTGGCATCCAACGGCATCAAAAAGGGGGATCGGGTCGCCATTTTTTTGCCTAACATACCCCATTATCCCGCAATTTTTTTCGGCATTCTGAAGGCGGGGGCGATTTGTGTGACCTGTAATCCCCTTTATACAGGCTCGGAATTGAACTACCAGCTCAAAGACGCCGGTGCCAAAGCTGTTTTCTGCATGGACCATCCGGAGTTCTACCCCACAACGGTCGAAGCTATAAAGGATACGGACGTCAAAACGGTCGTGATATGCAACGTAAAGTCCTACCTGCCGAAATTTAAGGCCATCCTGGGGAGTTTGCTGGGCAAAATTCCCAAGGCCGAACAGCATGAGCCCGACCACCTGTTTTTCGACCAGGTCGTCGAATCCTCGAGCCCGGAGCCGCCGCAAGTCGATATCGACCCTTTCGAGGATCTGGCATTAATCATCTATACCGGCGGCACCACGGGGGTTCCCAAAGGCGCGGCGCTCTCGCACACCAACTTTACCTACGACTTAAGAGCGCTTGAGGAGTGGGGAAGGTTGCAGCACGAACCCGACGGCCCGCTCGAACAGCTCCGAAAAGGGGGGTTTCATACATATTTGGGCGTTCTCCCCTGGTACCATAGCTTCGGCATGACCGTCTGCATGCTGGCGGCCTGCGGAACCGCCAGCCGGTTGGTCTGCATTCCCGATCCCCGCGCCGGCAACCCCCCGTTTACCGAAGTCCTGAAGGCCGTACAGAAATACAGGGCGACCATTATGCCGGCCGTGCCCACAATTTTCGTGGCGTTTACCAACCATCCCCTGCTTGACAAATACGATCTGACATCTCTGATGGGCTGTTTTTCCGGTGGTGCGCCGCTGCCCCCCGAGGTCTGCAAACAGTTTGAGGCCAAAACGGGGGCAGTGATATTTGAAGGCTACGGATTAAGCGAGACGTCTCCTGTCGTCACCGCCAATCCGACCCGCCGTTCCGGTCGAAAAATCGGCACGATTGGTTTTCCCATGCCCGGCACGGATGCAAAAATCCTGGATATCGAAACCGGTCAACAGGAAATGCCGCGCGGGGCTGACGGGGAAATCGGAATCTGCGGTCCCCAGGTCATGAAGGGCTACTGGAACAAGCCCGAGGAAAATGCGGCCGTTTTCCGGGAAATCGAGGGCAAGCGGTATTTTCTTACCGGTGACGTCGGCCATATCGATGAAGACGGCTATATCGTGATCACCGATCGTAAAAAAGACCTGATCATTGTTGGCGGCTTTAACGTATACCCGAGGGAGATCGAAGACGTGCTCTTTCAACATCCAAAGGTTGCCATGGCCGCTGTCGTCGGCATTCCGGACAGCAAAAGCGGTGAAGCGGTCAAAGCCTATATTCAGCTCAAAGAAGGGGAAACGGCCACCGAGGATGAAATCCGTAAATTTTGCAAAGAAAACCTGGCCGGCTACAAGCGCCCCAAAGAAATCGAGTTTCACGAGTCGCTGCCGGTATCACCGGTTGGCAAGGTCCTTCGCCGGAAATTGCGGGAAGAGGAGTTAAACGAGGGTTAGACCTGACATTAGGCGGACGCGTATAAAATTGCCTGAACAAGAGTCAATGCAGGGTTTATCCGGTATTTGGCCCAAACTCCGTTAAGGATTGGGAAGTTTTCTCAATCCTTTTTTTTTGGCCTGACAAGCCTCCTGTTTGTCGGGGAAAGGGGAAAAAAGTGCCTTTCTGCAAAAATGCCGCGGCTGCGATATAAATCGCTTTTTACGAAGCCATCAAAAATTGGGGGAGGAAAGTGGATGAAACACCCTTATCTATTCAAACGATTGCTTCTACTATCGATCATGATGATGACCGGTCTTTCTTTATCTTTAATGCCCCCCCTTTCCGCGGGAGCCTATGATTTGCCCTTGGGTTTAAATCTAGGGTTCACAACCTTTCTGGATGGGGGGCCACCGGCGGGTCCCGGATTTTACTATACCCAATACCTGCAGTATCTGGACTCCGATGATTTTACCGATAAAGACGGCCATAGTCTCCTGCCTTCATCTGCAGATGAGGACCTTCAGGCCCTGATCAGCCTTTCCCAGTTTATCTATCAATCCGATACGCCTGTCCTCTTTGGCGGGAAATGGGGCCTTGATGTGATTATCCCCCATGCAACGATCGATCTGGATGTGGATACCCCCGCGCCGTTGGATAATGGGTCGGGAATTGGGGATATTTACGTTGGCCCCTACCTGCAATGGGACCCCATAATGGGCAAAAACGGGCCTATCTTCATGCATCGCATCGAATTCCAGCTGATTTTCCCCACCGGCAAGTATGACGACGATAAAAACCTCAACCCCAGCAGCAACGTTTTCTCTTTTAACCCGTACTGGGCGGGAACCCTGTTTATCACGCCGAAATGGACCACCTCCTGGCGCATTCACTACCTCTGGAATGATCAAAACGAGCACCCCATCGAAGCCGTTGCGCCTAACTCGCCGTATTTTGGAGCCGATAATACCCAGGCCGGGCAGGCCGTCCACCTGAATTTTACAACAGCATACGAAGTCATCCCCAAAAAACTGCGTCTGGGACTCAACAGTTACTACCTCAATCAATTCACCGACACGGAGGTGGATGGACATGATGTCTCGGACTCTGAAGAACGGGTGTTCGCCATAGGCCCCGGCGGGGTCTATCATTTTTCCCGGGACAACCATTTTTTCTTAAACACCTATTTTGAAACATTGGCTGAAAACCGACCAGAAGGCTTCCGGATAAACCTCCGGTGGGTCCATCATTTTTAACTACAAACCGGCCACAGCCCGAATATTTCATTCTATTTTAAAATCAAACGACCCACGCAGTCGCGATTATAAATGAAGTATTGCACTAAGAGGCCATTAACCACAAACAACAAGGAAAGGGAGAGAGGAGATGCTAAAAAAAATGTTGGTTGGTCTGGCAGGTTTTTTGTTTTTACTCGGCTCAACATCTGCCATGGCGGAAATTGGTACCGGCAAGGTGACGGCAAAAAGCTCGGATGTGGATATTTCGATATTCGGAAGCCTGAAGAGCTACCCCCATTTTTTGGAGAATGTTGACTTTAACAACGATGACACCAATTTAGACTTTCTCGTGGATGAAAATGGGTATCTGGATGACGATGATGTCACCGTGCGCAACGAATTCCGCCTGGGTTTTAGAGGGCAGGGCCAAAACTGGGACTTCATGACGATCCTGGAAGCTGATTTCGCACTGGACAAAAATAACACCGATCGCGGCTCCCGGGGATATGAAATCGATGACACGGGCATGACCGGCGAGGACTTTGGCGTGGAAAAAATGGAGTTCTCCTATGATTTTACGAACCACGGTATGCCAGTTAAGCTAAAGACCGGCTGGAACACCAATTTTCTCGACCTTGAGACCGGCGCGATCCTCTATGGGGATGATCACCCGCACATCGGACTGGAAGGTAAGATCAACGATATCTCCTGGGAGGCGATGACCCTTTTTATCTTTGATGATGCGGGCACTACCGGGATCACCGATGCAGACGATCTGGATTGGAATGTCTACACGTTAAAGGCCGTTATTCCCTTTGATAACGGCCTGAATATTTCCCCCTTTTTTGCATACAGCGACAACAATGCCTGCGGCAAGAACGCACTGGTCGATGAGTATATAATCGGATATGATCAGGACGGTAATCCGATCTACGAAATCAAACCTAAAAAGGTGGATCCAAAATACGACCCTTCCCATGGAGACGGGGATGCCGAAGTTTTCTATATGGGTATCCAGCTCTTCGGCGAATTGGGGATATTCGTTCCCCGGGCGGAATTCGTCTACGCATACGGGGAAAAGAATGACTTTATTGAGCAGGACGGGAGCCTGGAGGACGGCGACATCCGTGCTTATGCCGGATACGCCTCTTTAGAGGCCAACCTCTCCTCTCTGTTCAAACCCTATATCGGCGGCTTTTTCCTATCAGGGGATGATGATGCCTACGACGATGATATCGGCGCTTATAATCCGATTACCAATAGTTCCAGGTATACCGCCACCTTTGGCATGGAGAATGCCATGATTTACCGGGCCGTGCCGGCACTGGGAACAAACCTTTACAGCAATGATACGACCCAACTGGGCAAGACAAAGGGTTACGGCGGCGTCAGCAACCGGGCTAGTGCGGAGAGCCCCGGAATGTATACCCTTGGCCTGGGCTGTAAAGGCGACTACAAGAAGTTCAGCTATAAGACCCAGTTCCAATACTTTTTTCTGGAAGATGAGGGGGCTTTGGAGGATCTCAAGGAGCACCGGATAGATGCGGACCTGGGCTATGAGTTTGACCTGCAGCTGACCTACCATTTCAACGAGCATTTCTCGTTGGGCAACGTTATTTCCGTATTCGATCCGGGCGATGCCATTGAAGACTATTGGGGTTCAAGCTTTAATGATGTTGCCTATGTAAACACCATTGAGATGAAATGGACATTCTGATCAGAGGATCGATAGGTATGGGCCTGGGGGCTGAGCGCGCCCCCCGGCCAATTATTTTTAATCCGCACCCGGGCCGCCCTGGCTTTAACGAAAAACGAACGGAAAAATAAATAATGATTTCTGCTCCAAAATATGCTCGTTATATCCGCACGATTCCAAATATTGTTATAACATACGCCGTATGCTGCGTTTTATCCGTGTTTTTGCCGGCGTCGCCATCCATTGGCGCCCCACCATCCCCGGATTATGCGGAAATTCTGGACTACATAGAATCAAATTGTCCGCCGGACCGGGAAATTATATCTACTGTAAAAGACGTTTACCACGAACGGCTGGTATTTACAAAACCCCAGGAAGGCCTGGGCCAGAAACAGGAGCTGATGGTTTTGAAGGAATTAGACGGCTCGTCCAGATTGGTGTTTCCGGCTAAGGCGATAATTCAAGTCAAATCCAGCACCGGCGGCCAAGTCGCCGCCCGCGTGATCAAAAAATTTGACGGTCCCATAGAGCCCGGGGACCCTGTAACCTTGCCGGCGGCACCAAAAATTTACTTGAGCAGCAATATCGCATCCGCCCATGGGGCCTCAGCCTATGACGATTTACTGCAAACCCTGCTTTCTAAAGACCATGACGTAGTAGAGATTGGGTCCGCCTCAGACATTGCGGATACGGACGGCTACTTCCTGCACCTTCGTCTGAATATCTCCGATAAACAGATCACGGCCAAGATCAGGTCCGTATACACGGGGGCCACTTTATACAGCAAAAGCTATGGCGCGCCTGAAAAAAAACAGGCCTCAGCCGCGGCAGCGGCTTCCAGTGCCGGTTCTGAATCAGACGCCCCCAAAGATAAAGGTGAAGCCCGGCCCACGTATCAATCGGAGCAGAGAACGGCGGCATCCACCGATGCCGCCCCCCATAAAGCGGAGGACTTCACAAAGGCCGCGGCCCCCCAATACCATCAGAAAGTTCGCCTGCCCCGGGATTTTC
>JAGXLR010000023.1 GCA_018334555.1 Desulfobacterales bacterium | reverse complement strand
CCGGTGTCCAGTTTTGAAGTTTCCCAACGCCCGCTCAGTGCGAAACATTGCTAATGCCCGCAAAAATTAATAAAAACCTCCAGGTGCCGAAAAAGAGCACCTGGAGGTGGTCGATTGACACATTAAATCCGTTTTAGTCCGGAATAATCTGGACATAATCACGTTTGAAAGTGTCCCATTCCCCCGTCTTGGGGTCATACTTGGAGTTGGTGAAGCAGAACCAGTTCTCATCATCCTGTTTCGGATAATCCGCCTGATAATAGAAGCCCGGATAACGGGTTTCTTTCCGGAACTGAATATGGCGGAGATGGGACTCCACGGTCCAGATTCGATGATAGATCTCCCAAGCGCGCATCAGTTCGTGCAGATCCCCGGCGGCCAGTTTTTCACAGTCTTCGCGCATGACCCGAAGCTGATCCATTACGATCTCCAGCATCTTGGAGGTCGTCTCATAGTAGGTCTGATGGCCAGCGCCGTACTCATTGGTGGCTTTCATCAGACGCAGGGCCATGCCGGAGGGCTTAATGTAGGCCGGGTTGACATCGATATCCGTTGTGTACTCATAGTTATCCAGGAACACCCGGACCGGCTTATAGACCATATCCACGATCTCTTCTTTGCTCATGGGCAATTCAGGCTTATAGTCCGCATGGTCTTTGGCGTATCTGACCATCTGCTTCGCCGCTATCCGGCCTTCGGCATGGGAGCCGGAGGAGAATTTATGACCGGAACAGCCAACGCCGTCGCCCGACGTAAAAAGACCGTTGACGGTCGTCATCCGGTTATAGACCTTGCCGTTGTCCGCCTTGATCTTGTATGCATCCGGGATCCAGTCATAGTCCGGACCGGACGTCCACAGGCCGCAGCAGCCTGAATGGGAACCGAGCAGATAGGGCTCCGTCGGCATGATCTCAGAAGTTTTCTTTTCCGGCTCGGTATTGGTGGCGCACCACAGGTTGGCCTGCCCACAAGTCATGTCAAGAAAGTCTTCCCAGGCTTCCGATTCAAGATGCTTGAGTTCCTTCTTATCCATGGTTTTGCCGAGTTCGGCCAAAGCGGTAACCGTATCCATCTGGACCGGTCCACGGCCTTCTTTCATCTCAAAGAGCATGAGATGGTTCCGCAGACAGGTCGGCGTAATGGCTGCGGTCCCATACGGCGCATATTTTTCCAGCTCGTTTTTGGCGGCATCGCTGGTAATATAGACTTCGCCCAATCCGTTTAACGCTTTTGCCTTGAAAAGCAGGAACCAGGCACCAACCGGGCCGTAGCCGTCTTTGAAACGGGCCGGGGTGAAACGGTTTTCCATCATGGAGAGTTCCGCGCCGACCTTCATGCACATGGTATAGGTGGAGCCGGCGTTCCATACCGGGTACCAGGCACGGCCTTTGCCTTCACCCACTGAGCGCGGCTGATAGATGTTGACTGCGCCGCCGCAGGCCACCATCATGGTTTTGGCCTTAATGATGAAAACTTTGTTTTCACGAACGGAGAAACCGACTGCACCGGCTACCTGATTCTCTTTGTTTTTATCCAGCAGCAGCTCAACGATGAAGACCCGCTCCATCATATTTTCTTCGCCGATAGCCATTTTGGCCGCTTCGGAGACGATCCGCTTGTAGGATTCGCCGTTGATCATGATCTGCCATTTACCCGTGCGAACCGGTTGGGCGCCGGATTTAAGAGTCCCGAGTTTGAGGCCCTTTTTGCCGTCCATATTTTTGCCCTCTTCGGTCTTTTTCCATACCGGCAGGCCCCATTCTTCGAACAAATGGACCGAGTCGTCCACGTGAGTGCCCAGATCGAAGATCAGGTCTTCGCGGACAATGCCCATCAAGTCGTTTCGCACCATACGGACATAATCATCCGGCGTATTGTCGCCGAGATATGTATTAATAGCGGAAAGCCCCTGGGCAACCGCCCCGCTTCTTTCCATGGCGGCCTTGTCGACCAGCAGCACGCTCTGATCATCGCCCAGCCATTTCTTTACTTCAAATGCCGCCCCGCAGGCCGCCATTCCGCCGCCTACGATCAGAACATCAACTTCTCTTTCTTCAACTTCGGGATCCCTTACAGCTTTGCGTTCACCCTGCGGTTTATTCGGTAATGCCATATGTTATCCTCCTAAAATTATATAAAATTGGAACCTTAAATCTCAAACAGGATTATCGTCCGCTAATGTCGTCCGGTCTTGTCCGCTTACACAGTGGCCTGCGGCTTCGGAATTTGATAACCTTCGGCTTCCTCGGTTGAAAGCATTTCGCTCTCAAGATCCTTGCCTTTCAGATCCGTGTAGGCATTGGCGCTGCCTTCAGGCGTTGTACGGACGGGGAATTTAAAACGTTTAATGGTGCCGTTGCGGAATTTGCAGGTCCACATGATATCTTCGGTACCCAGCATCGGATAAACGCTGCTTCCCAATGGCACAAAGTCCGAATAACCTCTAACCTCAATGGCCTGGCTCGGGCAGATTTTGACGCAGGAAAAGCATTCCCAGCACTGATCGGGCTCCTGATTATACGCCTTCATGGTATTGGGTTCGAGAACCATGAGATCGTTTGGACAGATGTACTCACATGCTGTCTTTTCGCCGCCTTTGCAGCCGTCACATTTTTCCGTGATTACGTAACTTGGCATTATTTACCTCCTACTGTTTACTGTTTAATGGCAGTGAATTCACATCCACTTGGTTATTGCTATGTCTTCTCAGGTTTGGGTTGCCTACACCTCCTTTCCCGGATTCAAATTTTCAAATTTCGGCATTTTCAATATATTTTTCGACCATACCCATAAAACGGTTATTTAGCCCCGCATCAAAAACCCATCAAATTAATATTCTTAAATAAATCAGAGAGATATGGTTATTTACATGCAAAATAATTTATTTAACACCCCTCAAAACGCTTGTCAAGAAATTTTGATATACGCTTTTTTAACGCAGATCCAAGGGGTTACGAAATGATAAGTTTATCAATATGAGGAATTTATGACAAAGATACCTACAACATATGGTATATTCAACTGACCGGATTTCGATACACCCGTCCCACCCGATCGGCAATCCCTGATACCACCTCATAGTTTATGGTTCCTAGAAGATCGGCGATTTCCGCCACCGGCAATCCCTCCGTCCCGCTATGGCCAAACACGACAACCTCATCACCGACGCGCACACCCGGAATATGGCCCACATCCAGCATGGTCTGATCCATACAAACCCGTCCGATAACCGGCGCGAATTTGCCGCGGACCCGCATCCGCCCCCTGGAGGAGAGCATCCGGTTGTAGCCGTCCGCATACCCGATGGAAACCGTGGCAATGGTTGTGGCTCGCTTTGTTTTTGCCGTTGCCCCGTAGCTTACCGGGAAGCCAGGATCTACATCTTTCAGATGAATAATCCGGGATTTCAGCGTCATGGCGGGGATCAGGACGATCCGCTCATGGCTGACGGCATCGGATGGATACAGGCCATAGATGGATATCCCGGCCCGCACCATATCCATATGCGCTTCGGGCATGTCAATAATAGCGGCGCTGTTAGCGGCATGGCAGATATCAAACGCAATGCCCCTCTCGGCCAAGGCTGATGTGAGCCCCTTAAACAGCTCGAGCTGAAGATGGGCAAAGCGCTTATCCGCCTGATCCGCCGTGGCAAAATGGGTGTACACGCCCTCCACCGCCAAACCGGCAAGCCCTTTAATCGCCGCAATTTCGTCAATGGCCGTGGGAGAGACAGACGCCGACCCCCTGCTACCATCCACGGTTCCGGCAACTATCCCCAGCCGTCCCATGCCGGTATCCACTTTCAGGTGAACGGTAAGCCGCCCCTCAAGCTGCCTTGCCGCTGCGGCCATTTCTCTGGCGGTTTGATAGGAATAGATGGTTTGGGTCAGGTTGTTCGCCACGAGCTCCCGGGTAAACGCAGGCGGCGTATAGCCGAAGATGAGGATTGGCGCCTCAATACCGGCCCGGCGAAGCTGCATGGCCTCTTCGTAACGGGCGACGCCCAAAAAATCGGAACCCGAGGTTAAAACCTGTCGGGATACCGGCAGCATCCCGTGGCCATAGGCATTGGCTTTAACCACGCTCATCATACGCGTGTCCGGCCCCAACAAAGAGCGCAGCCGGCCAATATTATTGGCGATTGCGGATAAATCGATTTCGGCCCATACATCGCCGGTCACTATAGCCTCCTCATCGTCTGGTTGAAACAGGCTTTTTTTGAATGTTACAGGCCCCGATCCAGACTGCGATACTGGATCGCCTCGGCAATATGCTCGGCCTTGATTTCTTCAGTCCCCGCCAGGTCGGCGATGGTTCGGGATATCTTTAGAACCCGGTTATACGCCCGCGCGGACAAGCCTAGGCGCTCCACCGCTGACTCCAAAAGCCTTCCGGAGTCCCGATCGGGCGAACAAAAAATCTTGATATGACGGTTCTGCATTTGGGAATTAACATGAATGCCGTACGGTTTAAACCTTTTCATTTGCCGTTGCCGGGCTTCGGCAACCCGGCTGCGGATATCAAGGGAGCCCTCTTCGCTCCGGGCGTTTATAAGCTCCGGGTATGACACCCGGGGCACCTCGATATGAATATCCATCCGGTCAAGCAGCGGGCCGGAAATTTTCTGACGGTATTTTCGAATTTGCGAGACGGAACAATGGCATTGGTGCTGGGGATCGGTATAGTATCCGCACGGACACGGATTCATGGCGGCTACCAGAATGAAACGGGACGGATACGTAACAGCATGGGCGGCTCTGGAGATAGTGACCTCACCGCCCTCCAGCGGCTGTCTTAAGACCTCTAGCACCTGTCTTTTGAATTCCGGCAGTTCATCCAAAAACAACACGCCGTTATGGGAAAGGCTGACTTCACCCGGCCGGGGATTGGCTCCGCCCCCGATCATCCCGGCATCCGAGATGGTATGATGCGGCGCCCTGAAGGGGCGTTTGCTTACCAGCCCCCGATGGTTTGCCATTAACCCCGCCACACTAAGAATCTTTGAGGTCTCAATAGCCTCCTCAAAGGTTATCGCCGGCATAATGCCGGCAAACCGTTTGGCCAGCATGGTTTTTCCGGATCCAGGGGGGCCAATCATCAGGATGTTATGGCTGCCGGCGGCCGCGATCTCCATGGCCCGTTTAACTTGGGTTTGGCCCGCCACTTCGGAAAAATCTTGATCCGTCTCCCCCTCGTCTTCAAAAAATTCTCCAGCATCAAAGGTTTCGGGCGCGAGCTCGCATTGGCCGGCAAAAAAACCGACGGCTTCAGATAAGTGCTTAACCGGATAGACCGGTATATCTTTGACGACCGAGGCCTCCCGGCGGTTTTCATACGGTACGATAATTCCCGGATACCCCGCATCGCTGGCGGCGCTGGCCATTGGCAGGCATCCGTTCACCGGCCTGACCCGCCCATCCAGAGCCAGCTCGCCGATGACGGGGTACTTTAACCCATTGGCCTGAATAATCCCCGCGGCCGCGAGGATGCCTACAGCGATGGGCAGATCAAAGCCGGTCCCCGCTTTCCTTATATGGGCGGGGGCGAGATTGACCGTTATCCGATCATCCGGAAAGCGGTATCCACAGTTGTTGATTGCCGATTTGACGCGTTCCCGGCTTTCCCGAACAGTGACCTCCGGCAGCCCGACGGTGGTAAATGTTGGAAGGCCTCTTGATATATCCACCTCAACCTCCATCAAGTACCCGTCAATCCCGACAACTGCACCGCTCAAGACTTTTGACAGCAAACCGCCCCCGCTAAAAACCCGTTTGTATACAGGACCCGATACATTCAGCAGACCCCGGATAATGGCAGAAGCCAACCCCCGGCCCCGGCACCCGGCAAAATGTTTTTTTGTCCCGCTTGCCGGCATTTTTGTCAAGCCCTATATAGCAAACCGGTCTCTATAGAACAATCGCTTTAGCCCCATTGGTATCCATCTGTTTGCATTTTTTTTCAATATCAGTTATATCCGGAATAAATGAAAGCCAATCACCCAAACAATAGAAGAAATAATCAAAAAAGCGTCGCCTCATGCCAATCATGCACCATTTACCAGCGGACCCTGGCAAAATCGGTACGGCTCTCCGGGGTCGGTGTGCATTCGGGCAAATCGGTGAACCTGACCATTAAGCCCGCACCGATAAACTTCGGCATTAATTTCAGACGGGTGGATCTGCCGACCGCCCCGCTCGTAAAGGCCACGTTCAGCCGTATCGTGGATACCAGCCTCGCAACGGTTATCGGTGAAGGCGGATGCATCGTTTCAACCATCGAGCATCTGATGGCATGCTTTTCCGGCCTGGGCATTGATAACGCCATTTGTGAGCTTGACAATTATGAACCCCCTATTATGGACGGCAGCGCCGGAGAATTCACCCGGCACATTCAGGCGGCGGGCATTGTCGACCAAGACGCCCCGCGGATGTACTTCGTGATCAAATCCCCCATTGAACTGCTCGGCGAAGACAAGTCGGTCCACCTTTATCCCGCCCGGGAGCGTAAAATCACCTGCACCATAAAATTCAACCATCCGGTGATCGACGAACAAAAATTATCCCTGGTCCTCTCAGAAGAAAGCTTCGTCAAGGAGATCAGCCATGCCAGGACCTTCGGATTCCTCCAGGAAGTCGAATACATGCAGTTCTTCGGTTTGGCCCAAGGCGGCTCTTTGGACAATTCAGTGGTTATCGATGAAAACGGTGTGGTCAACGAAGGCGGCCTACGATGGCCGGACGAATTCGTGCGGCATAAAATTCTTGACGCCATAGGGGACTTTTCATTACTCGGGATGCCGATCCTAGGCCATATCATACTTTACAAATCCGGCCACAATTTTAACCATGAGTTTTTGAAAACCTTTTTCGACCGGAAATCGGCCTGGGAGACGTCATCACTGGATACGCTGGATCTGTCCGAACCGCCCGAGACGGATCAGGCCTCAGAACTTGTTTGAAACCGGATACTGACCGGAGTCCGAAGCGCCTATGAAAAAACGGTATTCCATGTTCTTGAAAATCCTGTTGATCGCCTCCTGTCTGCTGGTCGGCTTTGCGTCCAGCGGAATGGGCAAGGCGGTGGAAATCACCGATTTTGCGGTAACCAATAACCGGGACGATCTGCTCGTCTTTTTTAAAGTCAAGGGCGCCTTTACCAAAGAAATGGTCAAAGCGGTCCGGAACGGGATACCGACGACATTTTCTTTTTTTATCCGGCTCCAGGAGAATAAGCGCTTGTGGTTTGATAAAAAAATCACCGACAAACAGCTTACGCATACCATCAAATACAACAACCTCAAAAACGAGTTCGTGGTCAAGCGCTCCTGGGATGACAACAAGGCGATCACCACGGACTCTTTCGAACAGGCCAAATCGCTGATGTCCGAAATCAAGAGCTTCCGCATGGCCTCCCTGGATCGTCTGAGAAAAGGCCACAGCTATAAAATCCAGGCAAAAGCCGAGTTGGACAAGGTCACGCTGCCGTTTAATCTGCATCACATCCTTTTCTTTACCGCCCTGTGGGACTTTGAAACGAGCTGGCATACGTTCGAATTTAAATATTAACCCCCGCCCGAACCATGAAGCAAAACAAATATAAACAGCCCACTGCTGCAATGGATCGCAAACGCCGGAAACGCGATATCATAATTATCGTTGGGGTCTTTGCGCTGATCTCTGTGCTTAGCTACATCACGGTGCAAAGCTTTGGTTCGGGCTCGCAAATCCCGCCGTCCAATATGGTGTTAATGTTCATTCTGATGAACATTAACATGCTGCTGCTGATACTGCTCTTTTTCCTGATATTCCGCAATGTCATCAAATTATACTATGAACGGCGCCGCCGAGTCGCCGGCAGCCGGTTGAGGACCAAGCTGGTTGCCGCATTTATGGGACTGACCCTGCTGCCGACAATCGTGCTGTTCTTTTTTTCCATCCAGTTTATCACCACCAGCATCGAATTCTGGTTCAAAATCCCGATTGAACAGGCTTTGGAAAATTCCCTGGAAGTGGGCCAGAATCTTTACAAGCTGGTAGAGGAGAACAATACCTTCTTCCTCGATAAAGCGGCCTATCAAATAAGCTCTCGCGACCTGCTGGATCCAAAGAACCGCTCAGAGCTGGCCAATTACGCTCAGGTGGTGCAGCGCGCCTTTAATCTCAACGCGGTGGAGATTTATAACGCCAATTTCAACCGGCTCACCCAATCGGTTTCCGACCGGCTAAAAAACCAAACGGTCCACCCGGTTGACGCCGATGCCCTTCAGAAGGGAATGGACAATCCAGAGAAGACATGGTCGGTTTCCGAGAATACCGCCGCCGGGGAAATCATCAGAAATATGGCCGCCATCCCCTATGGGGCAGAGGGGCCGGACATCGAAGGGTTTGTTGTAGTCAGCATCCTTCTGCCGCCCGACCTGCAAGACAACCTGGTATCCATTTCCAAAGGGGTTGAGGAATACCAGCAAATGAAAATGCTGAAGCGGCCGATCCGTCTCTCTTACTACATAACGCTTACCGTCGTTTCCCTGCTGGTGGTTTTTTGCGCCATCTGGGTCGGCATGTATCTATCCAGGAACATTACCGTCCCGATCATCGAATTATCCGAGGGCACCCGCCGGGTAGCTGAAGGCGACCTGTCCTACAGGATCGATGTCGTCGCCGACGATGAAATCAAGACCCTGGTCGACTCCTTCAATAAGATGACCCGGGACCTTCGCTTCAACCGCAAGGAAATCGAGTTTTCAGCCAAAAAACTCTATGAGCAGAATGTTGAAATCGAGGAGCGTCGGCGGTATATGGAAATCGTTTTGAACAACGTTTCAACCGGCGTCATTTCCTTTGATTCCCACGGACTGATCACCACTATCAATGACTCGGCCGAGCAGATGCTAAATATCAATGCCGACCGGCTCTTGAACAAGAGCTACAAGCAGCTGCTAAACAACGAGGACAACGCACTTATCCATGAAATCCGCGACCGCTTCTGGACAAAACGGGAAGAGAGCCTCATCAAATCGGTCAATATGGCCATCGCCGGCAAAATGAGGAGCTTCAAGGTCACATTTAACGCCCTAAAAGATGACAACGGACGTCATATCGGCCTTGTCATGGTATTCGACGATATGACTGAAATTGAAAAAGCCCAGCGAATGGCAGCCTGGCGAGAGGTGGCCCGGCGGATCGCCCATGAGGTCAAGAATCCGCTTACCCCGATTTCGCTTTCCGCCCAGCGACTGAAGCGCAAATACAAAGCCGCAATTGATGATCCGGTATTTGACGAATGCATTCAGACCATCGCCGAGCATACGGAGCTCATCCGGAATCTTGTCAACGAATTCTCAACCTTTGCAAAGTTCCCGACCGCCAATCCGGCCCCGTGTGAACTCATCCCCATCGTTGAGGAATCCATTGCCCTTTACCAGGATGGCTATCCGAATATCGAATTTAATGTGCAGGCCCAAGGGAGCATTCCGGTATTGCAGCTGGACCGACAGCAGGTAAAACAGACGCTTATCAATTTGATTGACAACGCCATCTCCTCGATTAAAACAGAGGGAAGTATCACGGTCGAGGTCTCATACGATGATGAACAGGATAGAGTCTATCTGATCGTCGCCGATACCGGCGAAGGGGTTGATAACCATGATAAGCCGTACCTGTTTGAGCCGGATTTCACGACCAAAAAATCCGGTATGGGGCTGGGCCTGGCGATTGTCAGCACGATCGTATCCGACCACAACGGTCGCATCTGGGCTGAGGACAACCAGCCAAAAGGGACGCGATTTATTATCGAACTTCCGGTCAATAATGCCTAAAGGAGCGGCAAGCCATGTTTCCATCGATTCTTATCGTTGATGATGAAGCCTCCATACTGAAATCATTGAGCGGCATCCTCTCAGACGAGGGGTTTGAAATACTCTCCGCCACCAACGGGTACGAAGCCCTTAAAATCCTTGAAGACGAGCTCCCGGATCTCGTCCTGCTCGACATATGGATGCCGGGTATGGATGGTATTGACACGTTAAAAGAGATCAAGAAAACCCATCCCAGTACGCAGGTGGTTATGATCACCGGGCACGGCACCATTGAAACGGCTGTCAATGCAACAAAAATGGGCGCCTACGACTTTATTGAGAAGCCGATCTCAATCGACAAGGTTATCGTGGCCATTAACAACGCGCTTAATTTCCGCCGCCTCGAGGAAGAAAACCAATACTTGCGGAAAAAAACCATCGAACGCAACTCCATCACCGGCAGCAGCCCGCCAATACAGGAGTTAAAAAAACAGATCAGCATTACCGCCCCCACCGAGGCCTGGGTGCTGATTTCAGGGGAACACGGTACCGGCAAAGAGCTTGTCGCCCGGATGATCCACCAATTCAGCCGCCGTTCGGAGAAGCCCCTGGTCGATGTCAATTGCGCGGCGATCTCCCATGAGCTCTTTGAAAGCGAACTGCTCGGCCATGAAAAAGGCGCCTTCACCGAAGCCACCGCAAAGAAAAAAGGCAAATTCGAACTGGCCGATCAGGGAACGATATTTTTCGATGAAATCGTGGATATGGATTTAAAAACCCAGGCCACCCTGCTTCGGGTGCTGCAGGAGAAAAAATTTCAACGCGTGGGCGGCGACCGAACGCTAACCATTGATGTCCGGGTCATCGCATCGAGCAACAAGGATTTGACGAAAGAAATCGGAGCCGGCCGATTTCGGGAGGATCTCTATTACCGGTTAAACGTTGTCCCCATTGAAGTCCCGCCGTTGAGAGAGCGATATGCGGATATACCGGAACTGGCCGAACTGTTTCTGGCCCAAATTGCCGAAAACAACGGGGTCCCAGTCAAAACGCTTTCCAAATCGGCCGTTGAAATGCTCCAACAGTATTCCTGGCCCGGCAATATCCGGGAGCTCAAAAACCTGCTGGAGCGGCTGATGATTATTTCGGAAAAAGATACGATCGTTCCCGAGGATATACCGGCGCCCTACAACCCGCAGCGCTCAGAAGGCCAGGGCCCGGATGCCGCCCTGTTTGCCTTTGACCGGCTAAAAGACGCCCAGCATGCGTTTGAGCAGGAATTTGTCCGTAAAAAACTGAAGCAGTTTGCCTTTGATACCGCAAAAACCGCTAAACGCATCGGCGCGGAAAAATCCTACGTGCAAAAAATCGCCAAACAGATAAAATAGCGCCATGCGCATTATCGGCGGCAATTTCAAAGGGAAAAAACTTTACCCGGTGCCCGGATCAGAGACCCGGCCCACAAAAGGGAAAGTCAGAGAGGCGGTTTTTGATATCTATGCCCGGTCCATCCTAAATGCCCGGATTCTGGATCTTTTCGCCGGAAGCGGGGCGTTTGGTCTGGAAGCCTTGAGCTGCGGGGCAAAAAGCGCCGTATTCCTCGAGTCCGACCCCCGGGCGATAACCGCCATCCGGAAAAACATCCGGATGTGCGGCGTGGAAGACCGGAGCCAATGCATCAAATGGGATATTACCCGGGGCTTGAGTTGTATTCACCCATTTCACAAGGGCTTTGACCTGATATTTATGGATCCGCCCTATTATAAGGATTTCATCGCCGAAACCCTAAAACATCTAGAAAACAGCATGAGGCAGGAAAACAAGGCATCTGTGGTTATCGAACATACGGCCCGAACCCCTTTTCCGGAAATACATCCTCCGTTTGTTATCGCCGATCGCCGTAAATACGGAAAATCCGTTGTCACCTTTCTGGATTTTATTGCAGAAAAAGCGCCCTGAGTTCAAACGGCTGAATATACGCCGCCAAAAATTATGTTTGTGAATATATGAAAATTTGATAATCTCGCAAAAACGCGGTCTCGGGATGCTAGCGCAAAAATTGCGCATCAGCGGTATGAACCGCTTCCAAGGAACTCGACAATATTTAATATTATCTTAGAAGCTTCCGCTGCTGTCATTCCGAGAAACGAAAGTGACGAGGAATCTTGATTGTTAAAGATTTCTCGCTACCGCTCGAAATGACAATGCGGACGCTTTTCAGAGTTACTTTCTGCAAAAATGGTGCGCCAGCGCAATAAACCGCTTTTTACGAAGCCATCAAAATTTAGCAAAGGACGGCGAAACATGGAACGGACGGCGGTATACCCCGGCTCATTCGATCCGGTAACCAACGGGCATTTGGACATCATTCAGCGCGGCCTGAAAATATTCGACCGGATTATCGTCACAATTCTGGAGAATCCCGGCAAAGAAACGCTTTTTACAGTAGAGGAGCGAACCGGCCTGTTGAATGAATCGTTAAAAACGGTGGAGAACACGGAAGTGGACTCCTACGGGGGGCTGCTCGTGGATTACGCGCACCAACGCGGGGCCCATGCCATATTGAGGGGCATGCGGGCGGTATCCGATTTTGAATATGAATTTCAGATGGCCCTGATGAACCGACGATTAAATCGGGAGATACAAACCGTTTTCCTCATGACGGGGCTGCGCTGGATATTTACCAGCTCCTCGATTATCAAAGAAGCCGCAAAATTCGGGGGAGACATTGAAAGCATGGTACCGCCGGTGGTCCAGAGGACGCTACAAGAAAAATTCAGAAAATGAGGCTATCCGATGGTTTTGGCATGGGAGAGCCTATCCAAAAAAATAACCGCAATAAAACCGATGATCATCAGGCCGACGGCAAACAACAGGTCCGTATTCAACGCCTCCGGCATCACATTCTGCTCGCGCAGCACGCTTGACTCCCCGCCGACCATTTTCGTCTCAAGGGCCTCCTTCCAAGGCCAGATTTTTCGCATGGAGCCCACCATCAGGCCCGTTAAAAATGCCAGCGTCAAATTGTGGTAGGCGTCCAGCAGATACTTTAAAATCCTTGAAAACCCGGCAAGCCCCAGAGCGCAGCCGGCCAAAAAAATCAAAATGATCCCGATGTTAACCGGATCAAACGGGTTTTTGAGGGTGGCCGTAATAAACTCATATTTACCCAGGATCAACAGAATAAAGGCACCGCTTAAACCAGGCAGGATCATCGCACAAATGGCGATAAACCCCGATAAAAAGATAAACCAGAGGGTTTCCGGGGTCGTTGCCGGCACCAGGCCGACAATTTGAAAAGCCGCTGCTGCGCCGATCAGAAATGACACGCCGGTACCCGTCGTCCACCGGTCGATTTTTCTGCCCACTACCCATATGGATGCGGCGATCAGGCCGAAAAACAGGCTCCATGTGGGCTGCGGGTGATGGTGGAGGAGGTAGTTCATAATACGGGCGATTGTCACCACTGCCACCCCGATACCACAGAAAAGCGCCAGGAGAAACCGTAAATGGAGCTCGGCCAGGGAGCCCTTGATATCGAGCTTTACCAGCCGAGCCAGCATCTTCGCATTCACCGATTTGACGGCTGCGAGCAGATCTTCGTAGATACCCGTAATCAGTGCAATCGTCCCCCCCGAAACCCCGGGCACCGTATCCGCCGCCCCCATGCATATACCCTTGAGCGTCAGCATCAGCGCATTTTTGAAGGAACGGGGCCCCGGACTTCGGAGAAACGCATCAGACAAGGATTTAGGGGCTTCTTGATTCACTCCTCACCCCATCCGTATTCCCCGACCAGCTTGACAAACCGACAACCGCCGAGCCGGGTCTGGTGTATGCCTTTCTCATCCCGGTAAAGCTTGATTAGCTCCTGTGAGAATGAATGGCCCACCGGGATTACCATTCTTCCGCCCATCGCCAGCTGCTCCACAAGGGTTTTCGGAACTTCCGGGGCACCGGCCGTAACCAGTATGGCGTCAAAGGGGGACTCCTCCCGCCAGCCCATGGTGCCATCCGAATACCGGGTCACAATATTCATATATTTCAACTGATCAAAAATTTTCCGGGCCCGAATATAGAGATTGCGCTTTTTCTCGACCGTATAGACCCGATAGGCGATTTCCGCCAGCACCGCCGCCTGGTATCCCGAACCGGTCCCTATTTCGAGCACCCGGTCATCCCGGTCAACCTGCAGGGCCTGGCTCATATGGGCAACTATATATGGCTGGGATATGGTCTGCTGCTCACCGATGGGCAGGGGATGATCCGCATATGCCTGGTCCATCAGCGCCTCACTGACAAACATATGACGGGGTACCCGTCGCATGGCCGACAGCACAGACGCATCTGTTATACCGCGGGCTTCGATCTGGTTTTTAACCATGGATTCGCGAAGACGCTGATATTTTCTTGAATCGATTTCCATTTTCAGGCTATCCTTATCAATTGGGGGATGACCCGTCAAGCGAATAAGCGGACAGTTTATGGAAAAGAATCGACTATTTTTCACTGCGCCGGCATCAAAACGAATCAGCCGATGGGTTTAAAATTTTCTTGTATTTGGCTTCAATTCAACCTAATTTGACAACACATCCATTGAAATCAAGGTCTTAAAATGGCCAGACGAAGATAGAACGTATCGGAACCGGTATGTACAGCACCCGACATATCATTCTCTCGATTGCCCTGCTGTTTATTTTTCTAATCGGCGGCGCCACCGGTTATATGCTTATCGAGCACTGGGACTTTATGGATTCGCTCTATATGACGGTGATTACCCTGAGTACCGTCGGATATTCGGAAACCCATCACATCAGCCAACCCGGTCGAATTTTTACCATGGTGCTGGTGATCCTGGGTGTGGCATATTTTTTATATGTGGCGAGCCTTCTGGTTCAAATTATCGTTGAAGGCCGAATCCGCATCGTAATGGGGAGGCGAACATTGTATAAAAAAATCGATCGATTGAAAAATCATTATATTGTATGCGGCTACGGACGGATCGGGCGCGTCCTGAGCACCAACCTACGGGCGCATCCGCAAATGGAGATCGTCGTCATTGAAAGCAACCCCGAAGCCCAGCCGAACATGGAGCAGGACGGCGTTCTCTATATCCGCGGGGATGCGGCAGACGAGGAGAACCTGATCAAAGCGGGCATCAAACGGGCAAAAGGACTGATTGCCGTGCTGGGTACGGATACCGACAATGTGTTTCTGGTATTAACCGCCCGACAGCTCAACCCCCATATTATGATCATGGCGCGGGCCAGCAATAAGGGCGCCAGAACCAAGCTGTTGGCGGCCGGCGCCAACCGGGTGGAATCCCCCTACCACATCGGGGCCGTAAACATGGCCCAACGGTTGATCCGTCCGTCCGTCAGTTCGTTTATGGATCTCGTATTCGCCTATAACCGAAAAGATATCCAGATGGATGAAATCCCCGTCGATCCGACATCCCGTCTCACCAACGTAATGCTCAAGGATTCCGGCATCCGCCAGAAATTCAATCTGATTATAATCGCCATCAAAAAGCCAAACGGCGCCATGCTGTTTAATCCATCCTACGAGACCCTGATCCAGGGCGGCGATACGGTGATTGCAATGGGCAAAAGTGATAACTTAAAAGAACTGGAACAAATCCTCAGACCGAGGGAGTGGACGCATGAAATGGGTTGAAGCCAAAGTCGTCATCGATTATTCGCTTTACCAGGATATGGATACCGCCGTTTCGCTGGTATCTGATGTTTATTATGATATCGGATTAAACGGGGTATCCGTGGAATCCCCGGAATACGACCGGGAAGCCGACTGGGCACGGGACGCGGTTCCGATGCCGGATCATTACGCGGTTATCGGCTATTTCTCCAAAAACGGGCGGCTGGCCGATCGGTGCCAGCATCTTGAGGCCGCCCTCACCCGGCTCAATGAGGACAATGGCATTGTCACGCGGGTGGCTTATACGGATGTGGACGAGGAGGACTGGGCCGAATCATGGAAAAAATTCTTCTATCCGAAAAAAATATCCGAGCGGTTTGTCATTAAGCCCACCTGGCGGGAGTATCAGCCAAACCCCGGAGAGAGCATCCTTGAAATCGACCCAGGTATGGCCTTTGGCACCGGCACCCACCCCACGACGCGGCTTTGCATCCAACTGATGGAGGCCTATTTAAAACCGGGGGACACTTTTTTTGATGTGGGAACCGGATCGGGCATCCTGATGCTTGCTGCGCAACGACTCGGCGCCGGACAGATGGTCGGCACCGACAAGGACGAAGACGCTGTCGCCGTGGCCCTTGAAAATCTTGCGCAAAACCGGATCGACCCCGGCACGTATACCGTAAAAAGCGGCCATCTGACGGCTCAAACCACCGGCAGGTTTGACTTTATCGCCGCCAATATCCTGACCGAGGTGATCCTGCCCCTGCTCCCGGATATCCCCCCGCTGTTGAAGGGGGACGGAATGTTCATCTGTTCGGGCATTATTGGCGATAAACGGCAATGGGTGGCCGATGAGATGTCGAAACAGGGGATGCATATCTATGAAGTCCGTTCAGAAGACGACTGGATCGCCTTTGCCGCCGGACTGGCCCAGACGCCGCGGGGATAAATGCCAAAGCGGCTGAACGACTGAGTATTTTCGGTTCATCCCCACATCCGTGGGGAACATGCCAGAATCGCAGCTTCGGTTACCCCATACAAACAAGAAGTAGCGGCACTCAGACACTTATTCGGAAGATCACCGGCCTCCCATTGTTTGGGATCATAGCGTCGGCCTTTCCAGGAAACGCCATACTGCTTTGCCAAAAGTTCATACATTTTTTTAACCCGGGAGCCTTCAATCCCCCGTAACTGGTCTATACTTCGGCGTTCCGGCGGTTTTTCACCAAAACGAATCTCAAACATTCTGCGCACCACTTTCAAGCGCAGCTCTCCATCAAGCGCTAGTTTTGACTGATAAAGGAGTTTATCCGAACGTGCCCCGCCCGGCTGCCCGGAGGAATATAGCCGCACCCCGGCTTCCCTCACCCAGATCAGAAGGGTTCCGGTAACCGCCGCCAGCTTTACCGCCGCATGGCTAATCCGCGTACCCGGCTCCAGCATGATACACGCCACCGATCCCACCGGAATATGCTTGCGCTCGCCGTTGACATCATCCACCACCACAAAAGCCCCGTCTTTCACGTCAATCTGGCCGTAATACACAAAAATCATGGATACCCGATCCTTTATGGGGACAGGTTTTAAAGGAATAAAATGGGATGAAGGCATATCAACTCTCCTCATCGCCTGATATGCGCTTTTCCATTTCTATATATTGACGCTCCTTCTGGATTTCTGCTGCCAATTCCGCTTCAGTCGGGAGATAAAGTTTATATCGGGAAGCGAAAATCTGTTTATTATCCTCCGGCAGCGTGTATCGAACTACGGCATCACTTTTATCCGAACACAGGATAATGCCAATGGGGGGATTTTCGCTTTCATCAGTAATCTCACGCTGATAATAGTTCACATACATCTGCATCTGGCCGATATCCTGATGTGTCAATGCCCCCACTTTCAGGTCGATCAACACAAAGCTCCGGGTCAGGCGGTTATAAAATACCAGGTCAATATAAAAATGGGTTCCATCCAGGGTGACCCGCTGCTGCCGGGCCATAAAAGCAAAACCCTTACCCAGTTCCAAAAGAAACTGCTGCAGCTTATCAATCAGCGCACTTTCCAGGTCTTTTTCCAAGAGCCGGCTATGCTGCGGAAAACCCGCAAATTCCAACACATAAGGATCTTTGACCAAATCAGTGGTCCGCTGAACGTCGTGTCCTCTTTCTGCCAGTTCCCTGACACCCTCTTTGTCCCTTGAGAACGCCAGGCGCTCAAACAGCAGAGAATTGATCTGCCTTTCCAGTTCGCGGGTGGACCAGCGGGCATTCACCGCCTCATTCTCATAAAAAGCGCGGGCAGAAGGATCTTCCACGCGTAAGAGGATACGGTAATGGTCCAGGACAATTCTCGACGCACTGCGTCGATTTTTGGATAATTGAGATAGAAAGCACGCATATTCCACAAATTGGATTTATCAAATCCTCTGCCAAACTCGACCGAAAGTCTTCTTGAAATTTCTTTAATCAATCTTTTACCATATGCTGCCCGCTCTTTTCCCCGCTGTTCTTCTTCGACAATCAACCGCCCAATATTCCAATAACAAGCCACCATCTCAGTGTTAACTGCCTGCAGTGCCTTTGACCAGGATTGAATGAGAAGATCTTTGATCTGCTGGTAAAGATGCTGGGTGGATTCTTCGGGTGTGTCACTTGTCATAATACGATTCCCTTTAAGGCTTTGCTATGGATAGAAGGCCACATCCAATGGCGGTGTCTCTTCTAAAGACAGTCCCGCAGGCTTGAGAAACATTTCCTCCAACTGCATTATCCAGTTCTTCCGCGCATCCTTATCAAAAGCGGTATATTGCTCCGGGCAATCAGAAGGCAAGGGAAATTGGGAATTGTTTTCCGCCTTAACAATATGGCCGTGATGTCCGGTTACTGCTTCAAGCCAAGATTGCCTGCTTTTTATAGTATAAAATTCGTTTTCATCATAATCCCAATCAAAATCATAAACATCTTCGCCTGCTGAAGACACACAGTGCTTGCCTCCTGATATGAATTCTTCTAATTCATGATTCATCCAATAGAGACCTGCTGGACCATGAAAATAATAACGACTGTCATCAGCGCTTAGTCGAGATGGACGTATTGGGCATTGTAATTTTTTCCAGATACCGACAACTTTACGCTGAAAACGAATATCAAACTTACCGATATCATGCAGTGCTATAAAAAAAAGCACCCAACCCCTAATTTTTTCTTGGTTTAAGCCATGCGAGGCGCAAAAAGCTTTTTGAATTATAGGGCTCTTTTCCCACCAAACAGCAGCCACCGCCGCCACATCCAAACAATGGTAAGGCAATAAGTGGTATTTGTTTAGGGGATCATCCCTGTCGGCTTTGCCCCAATAGCGGTAATAACTTGGGAAGGCATCGCGTTCATCAAAGGCCAATTTCATATCTCCCCATCAAATAGCCGCGGAAACCGTTCTTGCGGATCACTTGCTGATCCCATCGAATCCCATAAAACTTTCCAATCAGGCTAATCCGACCAGCGATCCGTGACATGCCCTTTTCTGCGGCAAATTTCGGCAAATACCCGCCCGCCGAATTCGTAAACTTTATCCGAGTAACGGGCCATCGTTCTTAGCCGATCGAAGGCGGTTTGATATTCTAATAAATCCAAAGCCTTTTTGTATAGCAAAAAATTCAGTACCATCAGGGTATTGAAATACGGCAGATTCGACTTCCTTGCCCTCATCAGGATCTGTCGATCCTCGGATATGATCGGCAGCCGACAGCCGGCGGCGGCGCGGCAAAGCGTATCATCGGTTGAATCCGCACCATCCGTGCTGTTTTTTTCGTCAATAACATGAATCGGGCATTCAGCCGCTGCGGCACCGAATTCGCGGACAACGCCGGGGACCGTCCATAGCCTGATCCAACGGCCGGCAGACGTTAATAGATCGATCTCTTGCAAATAGATCAATGATGACGTATCAATGATGGCCTGAGAGAGATGGTCGAACTGCCTGAGGGCGGAGCGCGGGTCGCCGAATATTGATGTATGAGGCATGGTCAATATTTGACCTCTGGTTAAAGAACAAAATCCTTTAAAGTGAATTTTTATTATGCGCTACTGGTTTTTTCTGTTCATCGCGATTGTGCTGGAAGTGGCGGGCACCACCTCGATGAAGCTCTCCGAGGGGTTTAGCCGGCTGGTGCCGTCTGTATTGATTTTTCTCTTCTACGGGCTTTCCTTTGCCGGATTAACCCTGGCGCTTAAAAGAATCGACGTCAGCGTAGCATATGCGATCTGGGCCGGCCTCGGTACGGCGCTGATAACCGTTATCGGCCTGATTTATTTCAAGGAGCCGGCGACAGCCTTGAAGATCATCAGCATCGGGCTGATTATTTTAGGCGTTATTGGTTTAAATGTAAACGGCTCCGCCTACTAGCGGACCAATTCCGATGCCGGCACCAGCCTAACCCGACGGTTGATTTCAGCCACCTTCTCCGCCAGAACCTCGTAGGTTATCTGGTGGGGATGCCCGATACCAATGGCCGACCCGTTAATTTCGGCGATATTGATTAGCTCTTCGATTCTTTTTACAATCGCTTGTCGGCTGGGAACATGATCAAGAAACACGTCCCGCTCGGCAAAGGGAAGCTGAAACAGGCGGGCCGAAGACCGGCACTGGCTGGCGGCCGTTGTCCGACTGTCAATGAAGAACAAGCCCTGTTCTTTTAATACGGTAAATATCTGGTTCATCTGGGGAAACATTGTGGTCATTTTCGACCCCATGTGATTGTTCACGCCCTCTATGTAAGGCACTGCCGCCAGATCGGTTTTTAACTGCCTTATCCTCTCGTCCGGGGTCATACACGTCAACAACGCGCCGGGGCCGGGATCTATTTCGGGGTATTCGTTGGGCTCCATCGGCAGATGCAGCATCACCTGATAGCCCTTTTGCGCGGCGGATTGGGCAATTTCGCGGTGATACCGGGCATACGGCAGAATGGAATAGGTGAACCGGGCGTCCAGACTAAAAAATTTTTCCGCCATATCCTTGCGCCTGCCCATATCGTCTATAATGATGGCCACGGCGGGGCGGCAATTGGTTGATGCGGGTTTTGCTTCCGGTTCCGGGGCCGGGTGCATCTCCGTCTTTTCGTGGGCCGGCGCATTTTTTCCGGGGGGCAGCGGCGAAGCCATTCCCATTTTCTTTTTAAACGCTTGCGTTTTTATGGGGATCTTAGCCTGCTCCGTTGGATGATGTCCGATAACATCTTTGTCGCCCGTCGTATGGAACCAGATATAGGCGCCTATGGCCAGTGCTGCGGCAATTAGGACAAACAGCAGGATCCGGTAGGCACTGAATGTTTTTTTGGCAGGCGCCGGTTGCGGTTTCTTTCCGGTGTTCTGCGGGGTAGAACGGCGGGTGGTTTTGCCGGTCGAGGATTTGCGGGAGGCAGCGGTCTTTTTCTGCGTTGTCCGGCTGGAAGTGTTTTTTTTCTTTCCGGCAGCGCTTTTCTGCTGCGTCTTCTTTGATGTCGATTTTTTGGAGGCGGCCTTTTGGCCGGACGGCTTCTTTGAGGCAGACGTTTTTGGCGTCGCCTTTTTCGAGGCCGGCTTCTTTGAAGCGGATGTTTTCGAAGCCGACTTCTTTGCGGCAGTTTTTCCCTTTTTCGTCTGGGAAGCGCTTTTCTTCGCCATTTGGGCTCTTCCGATTTTCTTTCGGACTTTATTTACTAGACAATCAAAAAAGGCGCAACATATAGTCCCCTGTCACGCCTTTTCCCAACCAAAACAACGTTTTTATCCTAAATTGAGCGTTTTAATTTTTTGAAGGTTTGATTTTTATTTTATTTTCAGGATATTGAATCATTTTTTGATCAAAAAATTTGAAAATCGCTCAATTTAGGTTTATGAAGCCATCAGTTTTTAGAAACCCGATTAAAAATCTCGTATCCTTTCAATAATTCATAGGCCCGGTTGATCTGGGAGTCAAGCAACAACGCCGCCGGATCGCGGTCGCTGTGCTTGTATACCGCATCCCTCAGGCGCATAAGCTTCCGGATTTCCGCATCCTCGTCCATACCCTCTTCACTCTCGCCTGTTGGGCCTTTATCATCGCTTGTTTCCGAACCCTGGGGTTCTGTTTCCTCTTCCTTTTTCTTTTCCTCTTTTTCTTTTTCCCCCTCCGGACTCTCTTGCTCGGGCATCAAATGATTCTGTAAATCCTGCTCTTTGATCAGCTTGGCGTCAAAGCCCTCATTGGCATCCTTATCCAACAACCGACGCTTAACCACAAGATCCGGATGAATCCCTTCGGCCTGGATCGATCGACCGCTGGGGGTATAATATCGGGCGATGGTGTATTTCAATGCATAGCCATCCCGAAGCGGTTTCACGGTCTGGACCGATCCTTTGCCGAAAGACGTGGTCCCCAGAACCAAGGCCCGGTCATTATCCTGAAGCGCTCCGGCAACAATTTCGGCCGCACTGGCGCTGCCGCCGTTGATCAAGAGAACGATGGGATAATCCCGCTTGTTTTCATCAGGATGCGCCGAATAATCGTCCCCATCGGTATCGCGTCCTTTGATTGAAACGATCTCGCCCTCTTCCAGGAAAATATCCGACACCCTGACCGACTGCTCCAACAATCCGCCGGGATTATCCCGCAGGTCCATAATCAGGCCCTTCAGGGGGGAGTTCTCCTTTTCCAATGCCGACAGGGCGTCCTTTACTTCGCTTGCCGTATTTTCCCTGAAATTTGTGACCCACAAATATCCATAGCCGGGCTTTAGCGTCAAATACCGGACACTGTCGAGCGGGATAATGGCCCTCTTTAGTTTGAAATCGATCGTGTCTGAGGCGCCTTTACGGTAGACGGTAATCTTGACGGTGGTCCCCTCTTCGCCCCGCATCATCTTCACTGCCTCCCAGAGCATCATGTCCTTGGTCGGCTTGCCATCGATTTTTACAATGATATCCTGCGCATGAACGCCGGCTTCGTAGGCGGGGGTCCCCTCGATAGGCGATATCACCGTCAGGCGACCGTCCCGCTTGGTTATGACAATACCGATACCGCCGAACTCCCCCTTGGTCTCCACCTGAAGATCTTCATACGCCTCGGGGGGCATGAACGAGGAATGCGGATCCAGGCTGTCCACCATTCCGTTGATCGCCTTTTCTATCAATTCCCGGGTATCCACATCTTCCACATAATTCTTTTCCAGCTCCTCGATTACGTCGCTGAAAAGCTTCAACCCTTTATAGGTCTCTTCTGACTGGTTTAAATCACCGTAGACACAAGTGGCGGAGGCCACGATAATAGCGGTGATAATGACCAGAATGCTGCCCTTGATTCCTTGTCTGTATTTTAAGGCCATATATAATATTCTCCTTCTACGTAGCTTAAAAATATATATTATTATTCCAGAAGATTAGCTCTTTGTGAGGTAATGATCAACTGTTATCGATCCATTCCGAGGGATTGACGGGATCGCCATTATGACGGATCTCAAAATACAGGGCCGTCCCCGACATAGTACCGGTATCGCCGACCGTACCGATCACATCCCCGGCGTCCACCTGATCGCCTTTTGATAGAAAAAGTTCTTCGGCATGCGCGTATACCGTATGATAATCATTTCCATGGGCTATAATGGCAATATTGCCATAGCCCTTCAGCCAGTCCGCATAGATGGTTCTCCCGGCAAAAACCGCCCGAAAGGGGGTCCCCCGGGGGGATTTGATTTCAATGCCATTTCTGAAATTGACGACGCCGGAGCGGGACTCGATATATTTTCCATAATCAGAGATTATCTTACCCTTTACCGGTTTATTTAGCAAGCCCCGAGATGCGGTGAAGGACTCGCTGGACGGCTTTTGAATCGTCGGACGGCGCTTAAGCTCCGAGACCTTCCGATCGAGTCTGGCCGCCGCATTTTTCAGGTATTTCAGCGTGGTCATCCGGTTGGCTTTTCGGTTGCGTATATCAGACAGAATCCGCTCCCGCTCGGCCTTTTTCTGCTTCAGCCGCTTGAGATGATTGGCGTATTCAGCCTCAAGGATGCTTTTCTGGCGCTTCTGTGCGGCAAGCGTTTCCACTGTTTTTGCCAACCGGCCCCGTTTTTCCAAAAGCTCCGCCACGAGCAGCTGATCATAGTTCAGTATTTTCTTCATGGCGGCTTTCCGGATAAGCAGATCATGCATTGATTCCGCAGAGGCCAGCAGGTTCATCGCCCCGATCCGTTTCATCTTGTAAAGGGCGGCCAATCGGTTCATAGCATATATCTTTTCCTCCGCCACCTCTTTTTTCAGTCTATCGATCTGCCCGTCTTTTTCCTTAATCGCCTCTTCAACATCCGAAATTTCCCTTTGAAGATGACGGACTTTCTGCCGGACATTGGCCAGTTCCTGTTCGGTCCTGTCAAGGGCCCCGATGATCTGTTTTTCCTCGCGGGTGTAGCGCTCGATTTCCGCCTGGCGATCTTTTATTTTCTGCCTGATCTTCCGGGCTTTCTCCCGGGCCGAATCAAGATCCAGCCCCTTGCCGGCTTCCATCGTATGGATCGTATAGAGCTTCACATACTTCCGGCGATTGGCGATATAGCCCACGTCGCCGTCATAGCTGATTTTCAGCCATCCCCGGCTATACGCCAGCACCCGGACATGCGCCTGCTTCTCCAACACTTTTATCACGGGTTGATCAAGACCGGGGCCGGTGCGCATATTCAATTCCTCCACCTGGATGACACCGACCTCGCGGACCTCTGTACCGTAAACCGCAGGGGCAGCCGCCAACCCAAAGATCAACAGAAATATAAGGGCTAAATTTTTAAGAACCGTTTGATTGAAAAATGACATCCTGCCCATCCAACCAGCATGCTGCAGATTACAAAAGCCACCAGAAAAGGCGCCGGAATAAATTGGATCTCGAAAAAACTCATGAGAATTTCCGGCGAGAAATTGGGGACGGTGGCCATATAGGCCAGATACAAAAAGCCCAAACCGATTATTGCGCCCGTAAGCCCCAGCAAAAGGCCCTCAAAATAAAATGGGTGCTTGATAAATGCCTCGTCCGCCCCGACAATACGCATGATTTCGATCTCCTCCCGACGGGAATAGAGGATCAACCGAATGGTGTTTGCCACAATAAAAATGATAGCGATAAAAAACATGGCCACCAGCACCAGGCCGGTGATTTTGAATAGATTGTATACCCCGCCAAACTGGGTAAGCCATTTCTGGGCATATTCGACATCATCAACCCCTTTAATGGCCGCAATGCTTGCGGCAAGCCTCCCGATAGCCTCGAGATGAACAAAAGATTCCGATAGCCGGGCCTCAAAAGCGTCCGGCAGGGGATTCTGCTTCAAACCGTCAAGAAGCGCCGATTGTTCGCCGATATCGGCTTTCAATGCATCGAACGCCGACTCTTTCGGGACAAAATCAACCGAGGCGACCCCATCCAGGGACTTGATCTGTCGTTTAATGCGCGTCTGATCCTCACCAGAGAGGTCTTCGTTCGCATAGGCGATAACCCGTGCCCCCTTCTTCCAGGCATCAAGCAATTCCGTGGAGTTGATATAAAAAAGGGCGAATGCGCTGAGGATAAATACAGCCAGCGAAATGGTGATCACACAGACTATGTGCAGATAGAAATTGTTCCAGATATCGCGTAATGCCCGTTTCAGGGTAAATCTGATCATCGGCGTGTCAACCCTTTAAACTCGGTTAATCAATGCGCCCGTTTTCCAGCCTTACCACGGGGCCGGAATGGGCCTCGATAAGTTCGGTATCATGTGTGGCGATAATAATTGTGGCGCCGTTTTTATGGGCCCCCTCAAGCAGATTGAGTATAGTGCCGGCCGAATCCGGATCCAGGCTGCCTGTAGGCTCGTCGGCCAGGATAAACTTGGGCTCGCCAACCATGGCCCGGGCAACAGCCACGCGCTGCTTTTCTCCGCCTGAAAGCACCGGTGGATACTCGCCCGCCCGCTCGGCGATGCCGACCCTTTCAAGCACCGCATAGACCCGTTCCCTGATCTCATCCGGCCGCGTCCGGGCGACTTCCAAAACCAGGGCGACATTTTCAAACACCGTACGGGTAGGGATCAGCTTAAAATCCTGAAAAATGACGCCGAACTTACGACGCAGTTGGGGCACCTGCCAGCGCGACAACCGGGATAAATTAATGCCGTCAACAATGATAGCGCCTTCCGTTGCCAACTCACCCATGTAGAAGAGTTTGATAAGCGTGGATTTGCCCGCCCCGCTGGGGCCGGTGATAAACATGAATTCGTTTTCATTCACAGACAGGGAGACATCCTTTAACGCCGAAATCTCTCCGAACTGTTTGCCCACATGGAAACAGCGGATGGCCGTGTCATCTACGAAGGGAAGTCCTTGTGCGTCTCTCATTGCCGAACACCCATTCCTATGCGATTCTGGCCTGTTCCCCCCGGCAATCGCCGGAGAGATGTTTATATTTGACCTTTTCCGAAATTATCTGGTATCTAGCAGGTGAGTTCAAGGAGTGCTGTTTCCAGTTTTTCTTGCTCCCCCCACTGGACCCCAAAATTTCGGCTTCTTCCATTCAGTGGGGGTTTTTTTATCGGAAATTGGCTGACAGATCAACCATTTCTTGAATATCGCCCTCAAGGTATAATAAAAACAAAGAATTAATGGCTTCGTAAAAAGTCCAATATCTGTGTTGCGCTGCCTCCCCCGGAATTTCACGTACAGCTAAGTACGCTGCATTCCTCGGGATTTTGCGCGCCCTCTAATCTTAAATAGGGCTTGAACTTTTCACTTTGCCATCCTAAAATCGACTTCTAAGTAACTTCGTTAGGTATTGGGTTATGGGTTTTAGGTATTAGGTTAAAAATCATAATGTTATACACTTCACCCATTAAACTCATAAAAGAAGTTACTTCTAAGCTCGGTCCCGGGCAGCCGGCCCGGGGGGAACACTTCCAAGGAACTCGACAATATTTAATATTATCTTAGAAGCTTCCGCTGCTGTCATTCCGAGAAACGAAAGTGACGAGGAATCTTGATTGTTAAAGATTTCTCGCTACCGCTCGAAATGACAATGC
>JAGXLR010000172.1 GCA_018334555.1 Desulfobacterales bacterium | reverse complement strand
GGGGATATCAAAGCCCTTTCTTAAAGCCGTCTTAATCCATTGGCTCGCCTTTTTCTTTTCTTTTTTCAGGGCATAAATGCAACCCAGATGATAGGCAATGATCGGATCGTCCGGATAATCCTTTCTGCCCTGAATAAATACAGGCAGCAGATCCACATATCGGTCATTAAGGAGAGTCATGTGGACCAGGGCATCTAAATCTAACATATCTTTTTTGAAACCGGGTTGAAGGGAAATCGTTTTTTTATAGGACTTGATAGCTTTGTAGAATGAGAGCTTCGTGGATAGTAAATGCTTGGCTTTCTCCAAAAGTTTTGGGTCATCCGCCGCGATGTTCATGGCCGTCTTAAAGTCACGGGCCCCTTTTGACAATCTTTTTTTCATTTTCTGTGCCAGGGCTAAACTGTGCCTAATTTCCCGATGCCCCGGGAAAATTTGTAAAGCGGTGTTAAAATGTTGAATGGCTTTTTCCAACCGGCCTTTCATGATTAATGCGAGGCCAAGATAATGATGGGCCGGATAGTAATTCCCGTTATCTCGTATCGATTGATGATACAGGGATATCGCCCTGTCAATTTCCCCCAAGGCCATGTGGGCCACTGCTTTATTGGTAAGGATTTCAACACTGCCTTGCTTGTTTTGCAGGGCTTTACGGTAGCAATTCAGAGCCTTCTGATATTGCCTGTTATCCATCCAAAAACCGGCAAGACTGTTCCATGTGCTGAAAAATGTCGGCTTGATGCTGAGCGCTGCCCGGTAGTGTTTTAATGCTTTTTCGTCCATTCCTTTCTTTGCATAGGCGACGCCCAAATGCGTGTGCGCGACATAATTGTTCTCTGTGTGCTTGAGTGAGTGCTGAAAAAGGGCGATGCTATCCTTCCAGACGCCAACCTGAAAGAATGACAGCACGGAGAAATACACGATGAGCCCTGTGCCAAACAGCATAAAAAGGGGATTTTTCCATTTGAACCGCCTTATTATGGTGTCAACTCCCCATGAGACGATTATAAAGATGCCGATCAGAGGGATATAAGTATAGCGATCCGCCATGGCCTGGTTTCCTACCTGGATAATTCCGATGACTGGCACCAGAGTGCCCAGATACCAGCAGAAGCCTACAAAAAGCCAGGGGAGTTTGCGGATATATCGAATACTCAGCAGGAAAATCGCCAGCAATAAAGAGGCGCTTAAAATGACATGCCAGGACTCGATTTTTTCCGGATAGGGGTAAAACACCGATAGATGGAACGGCGCCACCGTTTTATACAGATATTTAATATAGGTGCTCAGGGCGTTTCCCAACCGATTAAGAGCGTCGATGTTACTGGCTACGGAGCCTCCCTGTTTCTGGGCCAAAAAAGTCAGCAGGGCAGACAGTGCGGTAAGCAGGAAAAACGGGAGCTTTTCAAACACCAGTGCCAGAAAGCGTTTAACGGTTTTGGCACCCCCCTCATCATTCCAAAACTTTACTCTTTCAAGGGGCCATATATCGAGCAGCAATAAAACGAATGGAAAAGTTACCAGCATTGGCTTGGCCATCAGGCCCAGGGCGAACAGGATAAAAATAAGCACATAAGTATAGGGCAGAGGGTTCTTTATATAGTTGTGATAAGCATATAGGCAGAGAAACAAAAAAAGAGTGCTTAACACATCCTTTCGCTCTGAAATCCATGCCACCGACTCCACATGAAGCGGATGGACAGCAAAGAGAAAAGCCACCAACGCGCTTGCCAAACGTTGAGAAGTCATTTTTTTCAGTAAAATGAACAGCAGGATACTGTTGGCAATGTGAAAGATCAGGTTGACTGCATGCTGACCGCCGGCATCTGCCCCAAACAGTTCCATATCAATGAGATATGAGATCCAGGTAACCGGATGCCAGTTGCTTTGATCAAACGTCGTTAACGCCCAGAAAAGTTTATCAAGAGTCAATCCGTTGACAACATGGGGGTTATTGTAAATATAGGCATTATCATCGAAATTTACATAATCAAAACCGATCACCTGTCCATAAATGGCCATCAATAGAACCAGCAGCGATACGCCGATAAAAAAATTCGTCCAATGGCGGCCGGCTAACCCACGTTTTTTACCAGTTTCTAAAAATGCCATATGGGTCTGAAAATAGTGGATGGTTGGGAGTTTGATGGGAATTCTCGATTTTTTTGTTTTATTTAAATTGGCGTTATCCGGGTTGAAAGGGCAATACTGCAAGCTCCGGATCAGGAGCCTGCAGTAATTGCGGGTTTAACCAAAATAGTTAAAGATTATTCCCCTCTATCGAGGCCTGGGCAGATGCGAGCCGTGCAATCGGCAGACGGTAGGGAGAACAGCTCACATAATCGAATCCGCACGCATAGCAGAATTCGACCGATTCCGCGTCACCGCCGTGCTCGCCGCAGATTCCGATTTTCAGGTTCGGCCGGCTGGCGCGGCCTTTTTCCACCGCATTCTTGATCAGGCCGCCGACGCCGTCGGGGTCAATCGTTTGAAACGGATCCTTCGCTAGGATATTCAAATCCAGATAGGGCCCCATGAACCCGCCAATATCATCACGGCTGAACCCGAATGTCATCTGGGTCAAATCATTGGTGCCGAAAGAAAAGAATTCCGCATGCTCGGCCATCTTATCCGCGATCAGGCAGGCCCGCGGAATCTCGATCATGGTGCCGTACTGGAACTCAATCGCCTTGATCTGGAACTTATCCAGAACCTCCTGGTAAACCCGGTCCACAATTTCCCGGGCATTGATCAATTCTTTTTCATCACAGGTCACCGGGATCATGATTTCCGGAAGCGGCTTTTTATTGTCTTTTACCATTTCCGCGGCGGCTTCCAGAATGGATCGGGTCTGCATCTCGGAAATTTCCGGATAGGTGATGCCCAGGCGTACGCCCCGGTGGCCCATCATGGGGTTGCTCTCCTGAAGCGCCTCACTTCTTCGGCGAACCGTATCAATGTCTATATTCAGGGCTTCGGCAATCTCCTTCTGATTTTCCGGGCTGTGGGGGACAAACTCATGAAGCGGCGGGTCCAGCAGCCGGAAGGTAACCGGCAGACCGTCCATGATTTCCAGGGTTTTTTTGATATCCTCCTTAACAAAGGGGAAAAGCTCGTCAAGGGCGGCACGCCGCTCCTGCTCGGTATCGCACAAAATCATTTTGCGCAAAAGAAAAAGCGGCTTCTCAGCCCCCTCGCCGTAAAACATATGCTCGGTCCGGAAAAGGCCGATACCTTGGGCGCCAAAATCTTTGGCCAACTGAACATCTTTGGGGGTCTCCGCATTGGTTCGGACCTTCATGGGGCGGTGTTTGTCCACAATGGCCATAAAATCCTGGAGCCTTGGGTTCTCCGTGGCATCCATCATGGGTAGTCTATCCGCGTATACGAACCCCTTGGTGCCGTTTAGGGTAAAGACGTCGCCTTCCTTATAGGTTTCGCCGTCCACCGTGAGTTTTTTACCAATGGCGTCGATTTTCAGTTCCCCGGCGCCGACAATACAGCATTTGCCCCAGCCGCGGGCTACCAATGCGGCATGGCTTGTCATCCCGCCGCGAGCCGTTAAAATGGCATTAGCCGCCCGCATGCCTTCGACATCTTCCGGGTTGGTCTCCTCGCGGACCAGAATAACTTCCTTGCCGTTTTTATACCATTCAACGGCCTCTGCAGAACTGAATACAATCTGACCGGAAGCCCCGCCGGGGCCTGCCGGAAGCCCCTTGGCGATAACCTTGGCCGTTTTCTCGGCCTCCGGATCCACCAACGGATGCAGCATTTCGTCCAACTGGGCGGGCGTTACGCGTGTTACCACGGTTTTGTCGTCAATCAGGCCCTCTTTATGCATATCCATGGCCATATTCAGGGCGGCCAGGCCCGTGCGTTTCCCCACACGGGTCTGGAGCATAAACAGCCGGTTTTCCTGGATGGTAAATTCGAGATCCTGCATATCCTGGTAATTCTTTTCAAGGGTGTTGCGAATTTCCACCAGCTGTTTGTAGACTTCCGGCATGAACTGCTCCAGGGACTGGAGGTGCTCGTTCTGCTCGTTTTTGGTCTCATCGTTTAATGGATTGGGGGTGCGGATCCCGGCCACCACATCCTCGCCCTGGGCATTGGGAAGCCATTCGCCGTAAAACTTGTTCTCCCCTGTAGCCGGATTCCGGGTAAACGCCACGCCGGTTGCCGAGGTGTCGCCCATATTCCCGAATACCATGCTCTGCACATTGCATGCGGTTCCCCATTCATCGGGGATACCTTCGATGCGCCGGTAAGAGACCGCCCGTTTGCCGTTCCAGCTCTTAAAAACTGCGCCAATAGCCTGCCATAGCTGGGTCTTGGGGTCATCCGGAAAATCCGTGCCAAGCACCTCCTTGACCTTGTCCTTGAATCTGTCTGATAAAATTTTCAAATCATCGGCTGTAAAATCCGTATCCCCACTATAGCCCTTCTCCTCCTTCATTTGATCCATGATGCCATCAAGCTGGGCCCGAATTTCTTCGCCTTCTTCCGGCTCAAACCCCTCAGCCTTTTCCATCACCACGTCAGCAAACATCTGGATCAGCCGTCGGTAGGAGTCCCATACGAACCGTTCATTATCCGTTTTTTTGATCAGCCCGGGAATGGTTTGGGTGGTAAGCCCCACATTTAAAACCGTCTCCATCATGCCCGGCATGGATTTACGGGCGCCGGAGCGGCAGGAGACCAGAAGGGGGTCCTCCGGATCGCCGAATTTCATGTTCATGATTTCCTCGGTTTGGGCCAGGGCCTTTTCAACCTCTGCTTCAAGGGTATCAGGATAATCCCCTGATTTCATATAATCAATGCAGCAATCGGTTGAAATGGTGAATCCGGCGGGTACCGGCAGGCCGAGTCTTGCCATCTCAGCCAGGTTGGCGCCTTTGCCGCCGAGCAGGTTTTTCTGAGTGCCATCTCCTTCAGCGGTTCCGTCTCCGAACTTGTAAACGTATTTTGTCATAGCCTTTTCAATCCTTTCTTTTATAATTTGTTTCGGATGAAACCCTATTCAGATCGGTCTGATGGTATCGGAATTCTCAATAACCCGTTAAATTGTATCTAAAATCTTAAATAATTATATATTTCTGGCGATACGTCAAGAAAAAATACGACAAAATGTTGAATTTGGGGACATTGACGCCGGCCCCTCCTATGGAGAAACCCAACCCTGAATAAATATAAGATTCTGACAAAATTTGTCAGCCAATTAACAATTTTTGTTGAAAAAAAATATCTGGCAAAAGATAGTGTCTGGCTGAAAAGAATATACCGGTTAAAAAAAACCAATAAATCCGGAAGGTAAAATTTAAATGCTAAAATTTTAAATTATGGCATCTGTTTTGCAAAAACAATTGGCGAAAAATTTTTATCATCCAGTTAAAAAAAATTTTAAACCAAAACCAGCAAAACAAAAAAGGAGGCAACATGCTACGTAAACTGAGAGGCAACAACAACAGAGGTTTTACACTGATCGAACTGATGATCGTTATCGCGATTATCGGTATCCTGGCGGCCATCGCCATTCCCAACTTCATCTCGTATCGGAACAAATCCTTCTGCAGCGCTGCAGAATCCGATGCTAACAACATTGCCAACGAAATCGCTGATTATTATGCAATTCCGACACATGTGGACATGATTGGTACCACTGATATCCTTTCTGACTCTGATTTATCAGGGAATAACACGGCAGAATTGACGGGGACTATTGACTCAATTACCATTCTTGTAACCGATGCTTCCAGCCGATGCCCCACTGACTATCAGAGCGCCAATTCCGATGTTTGGGATAGCCAGGTGGTCCAAAAAACTATGTAACGTGGCCGTTTAAATTTAAGCATTGTTAAAAAAAGGCATGAAGGTTATAAAACTTTCATGCCTTTTTTTGTGCCCAAACCATGGCGAAAGATTTATCCTCTTCCACAAATGGATCTATTTTAAACGGTTTGATTTTATAGAAAAATGGAAACGCCGGCTTTCAAAAAATCAAATGATTTAATTCCTCTACTGTTAATCCTTACCAGTATCTTTATCGTCTATTCAAACTCCTTTCATGGCCACTGGATATTTGACGATAAGGATAAAATCCTTAGGCGCCCTGAAATTCACCTTGAAAAATTGACGCCGCAAAACATTGCAAGGACTTTTTTCGAACACGAAAATGGCGATAGGCACCTGTACAGACCTGTCAGCAGTTTCACCCTGGCCCTAAACTGGTTTTTTGGCGAGGACAATCCACGGGGATACCATGTGGTCAACCTGCTCATCCATTTGTTGGCTACTTTTCTGCTCTTTAAAATCATCAACAGGCTGCTTTATCTCTTAAACTATAAGGGGGACATCCTTTTGGTTTCCGGCCTCGCCGCCTTCTTATGGGCGATTCATCCGATTCAGGCCCAGGCGGTAAGCTATATCGTTCAGCGCATGGCCTCGCTGGCGGCCATGTTTTATCTGGCCGGCATCTATTTTTATCTAAATTTCAAAAC
>JAGXLR010000171.1 GCA_018334555.1 Desulfobacterales bacterium | reverse complement strand
AGGGGAACAATACATGCACGGCCAGGGTGTCTTTATCCAGCAGCCCGAGGCTGTCGAGGTAGGCCACCGGCGAATACGCCCGCAGCGGCCATTCTTTAAAATCGAATTGCAGGTCTGTCAAAAAATTCGCCCACGCCCCTTTTCCGGTGGCAATAAACCGGTTTTCCGCCTCTGATTCCGCCACATGGATGGAAAAGGGCAGAGCGTTTTTTTTCGTCCTTTTTTTGAGTCCCGTCAGTAATTCCGGGGCCGTGGTATGGGGGGCATGACCGGCCAGGGAGGCAGCTTTGTGGGGCGTTTTTTTATCGACCCCATTTAACCTATCCGGAAAACGGGCCCCCAAAAATTCCTGGAACCATATGCCGGACAATGCAGAATCCATAAACAGCCCTCGGGTCAGGGCAAGGCTGGAGATTTCGCCGACCACCCGACAGCCCGTCTTTATCAGCTCGCTGATCCCCTGGCGGGCGGATGCCATCAATTGATCAGGGGATATATCCGCCCTGGCACGCATCAGGGCCTGCACCCATCTCAAAAACCCTTGGGCGGGCCCTATCTTTTTATGAAGCCCGGAGAGCTCGAGATGGGTATGGGCGTTTACCGGGGCGGGCATCAATGCGCCCGGTCCGTGATCTGAGACCTGCGCATTTTCAAAATCCGCCCTGCCCTTTGCTGTTTCCACGATCCGACCGTTTTTTACGCCTATATACCCATTCCGGATAACTGTCCACGGGTCGACAATGATCCAGCCGGCCTTGTGAATGACCGTATCAATTGACCGCATGGTAGTAACAGTCCCGTTGTATGGCGCTATAGCCGGCATTTTCAATCAATCGGATGATTTCGGCTTTTGGCAGACGGAATTCGACACCGGCCGCGGCCACTACGTTTTCCTCGATCATGGTACTGCCCAAATCATTTGCGCCAAAGGCCAGTGCGAGTTGGGCGATTTTATCGCCCTGGGTGACCCAGGAGGCCTGAATGTTTTCAAAATTGTCCAGCACCAGCCGCGATAATGCAAGAACCCGCAAATATTCGACCGCTGTTTTGGGGGAAACGTTAATACGGGTGTTGGCGGGTTGAAACGTCCATGGGATAAAGGCCGTAAATCCGCCGGTTTCCGTTTGCAGCGCCCGAAGCCGCATGAGATGCTGGATGATATGCTGTTTTTTTTCGATATGGCCGAACATCATCGTCGCTGTGGTTCGGATGCCGAGCCAATGGGCGGTTCTCATCACGCCAAGCCATTCAAAAGCCGAACATTTATTTGGCGATATCTGTCCTCTGATTTCATCGGCCAGTATTTCGGCCCCGCCGCCGGGAATTGTATCGAGACCGGCGGATTTTAGTTTTTCGAGAACCGACTGAATGGATAACCCGGATTGTTCTGATATAAATACGATCTCCGGAGGGGAAAAACCGTGAATATGAACATCGAAGTTTGTTTTGATATGTTCTAAGAGATCCACATAGTAACTCAGATCCAGATCCGGATTCAGGCCGCCCTGCAAGAGGATCTGGGTGCCGCCCAGGGCAAGGGTCTCATCAATTTTCCGGTCCAGGACGGCCTTTTCAAGCACGTAGCCTTCGGCATGTCCAGGCGGTCTGAAATAGGCGCAGAACCGGCATCCGGAAATACAGATATTGGTATAATTGATGTTTCTGTCAGATACATACGTCACAACGGGTTCGGGGTGGCATACTTTTCGCCGGCTGTCGGCCAGGTCGGCCAGAAGCAAAAGATCCGCCTCATCTAACAGCGTAAGCGCCTCTTGCGCGTCAATTCGCTGGTTGTTCTCAATCTTTTGTACAATCGCTGACAGTTCCATATCACTTATTCCCGCATCCCCAGCCAACACCCAATACCTAATACCCAATACCTAATGCCCAACACCTAATACCCATTATCCAACGGTTGATAGAAAGCATCCCGTTCTACGGGGGTGTATCCGGCCGCCCCAATCAGCTCCTTCATCTTAGTATAGGAAAGGCCTTTGGCAGAGCGGGCCCCTGCCATATGGGTAATTTTTTCTTCCATGATGGTGCCGTCCAGATCATCGGCCCCAAAGGATAAGGCGGTCTGGGCGAGTTTTTCGCCGATCATGACCCAGTAGGCTTTTATATGGTCAAAGTTGTCGAGTATCAGCCGGGCGATGGCCACGTTTTTCAGATCCTCAAAGGCTGTTGTGGCGGGGATATCCGAAAGCTCTGTGTTCTCAGAATGAAAGGCCAGCGGAATAAAGGCCGAAAACCCGCCGGTTTGGTCCTGAAGTTGACGCAGCTCGAGCAAATGGGCCACCCGCTCTTCTGTTGTTTCAATATGACCGTAGAGCATGGTGGCATTGGATTTAAGACCGGCGGCGTGGAGGGCCGCCATCACCTCGAGCCAGCGCTCTTTCCCGATTTTTCTGGGGAAAAGGCGCTGGTGGATGCGCTCGCTCATCACCTCGGCCCCACCGCCCGGAATCAAACCGAGCCCGGCGGTTTTCAGGCGGCTGATGGTCTCTTCCAGGCTGTGATCGTAAAGCCTGGCCAGGTAGTCGATTTCAACGGCGGTAAATGCCTTTATGGTGGCATCTGGACGTATGGCGTGGATGGCATCCAACAGCTCCAGATAGTGATCGAACGGAAGCGACGGATGAAGACCGCCAACCATGTGGATTTCGGTAATCGGTTCGTGCCTGCGGCGTTCAAGGGCGGCGCGGACATCCTCGGCGCTTAAGACAAACGCGCCCTCTTCGCCTAAACTTCTGGAATAGGCACAGAAACGGCACCGGTTAATACAGATATTGGTATAGTTGATATGCTGGTTGTAGACGAAATAGGCCGTTTTCCCGTGTCTGTTTCTTCTCACCCGATCCGCCAGGCGGCCAATGCCGACGATGTCATTGCTCTCATAGAGCAGCCGCCCGTCCTCCGCGTCCAACCGTCGGGAGGCGTCGATTTTTTCCTTGATGCGCTGCAAGCGCTTGTCTTTGAAACGAGTTCGCATAGATTACCGTTCTATTTTTATGACCAGGTGGTCACAATAAAACAGCCCGATACTGAATGCAAGGAAAATTTATTCCATGGGAAGCAGTTGAGACGGTTTTGAGCCGGGGTGCGCCCTTAGGCGCCGATCAGGGGCGTTATTTGTTTATTTCTTCAATCATCTGCGCAATTTCAGATGCCTTTTGGGAGTTTTCGGCCTTCTTGGGCTTGTCCTCCGGCTGGAGTTCAGGGGGTTGACGGGGGGATAATTGCGGGGAGTCGATGGAGAGGGGCTCGCCGTTTCGATTCAGCAATACAGACAGCCCTATTTTGACATCAAAGTCCAGCCGGTAGGCGATCGCTTCGTTGTGGACCTCAATATTGCCGGACTTGTGCTCCAGGTGGTCATTGATGTCTATTTGATAGGATTCCCTGATCGATTCCTTCACCGCATCGAGGTCAAGATGTTTGGCAATGAATCGAATGAGTTTCCTCTCTCCGGATCGAATGATATCCTTGTTTGTGTATTTCAATGCTTGAATCCTTTATTTCGGACTGATAGGGTAAGTTGCCATATAACTTTCTGTTATCATGTTTTTTTTTATGTGTAAAGCCATGATATCTAACCGGATTAACAAAATAATGGGAGTGCAAATGGGAGCTATTGAAAACCGCGTCGGGGAGCTGCGGAAAAAGCTGCAAAATGAAAAAATTGATACGTTTCTCGTTCTAATAGAGGAAAACCGCCGCTATTTAAGCGGTTTTACGGGGGAAGACGCACAATTCGATGAATCCGCCGGCGCCCTGTTGATCACTTCGGATTCCCTGGTGCTGGCGACGGATTCCCGGTTTGAAACGCAAGCCGGCCGGGAATCTCCCGGCTATGAAGTGGTTACCTACAAAAAAGGACTGGTCAAAGCCCTGCCCGGGATGCTCAAGTCGATGAAAACCCGACGCCTGGGATTTGAGAGCCGCCGAATGTCCTATGAAATGTATTCAAATATTTTACAGGCAATCGAGGAAAGCGGTCTTTCCGTGGAATTGGTGCCCACCCTAGAAATGGTCGAATCCCTTCGATTGATCAAAGATGAAGATGAAATCCGGGCCCTCTGCGAGGCGGTCGGGGTCGCCGAGGCCGCATTCAAAAATTTTCTTGAAACCCTTGAACCCGGGATTTTTGAAACCGATGCGGCCTGGACGCTTGAGAGGCGCATGCGGGAAGGCGGGGCGCAATCCCTGTCATTTCCCGTGATTGCCGCTTCCGGTCCAAACAGCGCCCTTCCCCACGCCATTCCCGAGAGGCGGGCGTTTAGGGAAAGTGAACCCCTTCTTTTTGACTGGGGCGCAAAATTAAACGGCTATTGCAGTGATATGACCCGGATGGTTTTTCTCAAAGATCCGGATGAAGCGTTCAAAAGGATATTCAATACCGTATATGAGGCCCAGCAAAAAGCAATTGACGCCATCCGCCCGGGGATGACGACGCGGCAGGTGGATGCCGTGGCCAGGAGCCATATAGAAAAAAATGGTTACAAGGGCTATTTCGGCCATGGCTTGGGTCACGGTGTGGGCCTTGCCGTTCATGAGGCCCCGTCGTTGAGCCCGACGCCTCAACGGGAGAGAACTATCGCCGAAAATATGGTGTTTACAGTTGAGCCCGGCATCTATATCCCGGATAAGGGCGGCGTTCGCCTGGAAAACATGGTCGTCGTCCGGGGCAATGGGGCGGAGCCGCTTAACCGGCTGGAAATCCGTATGGATATGATTTCATCATGAGTGATCTCAACTTGTTGATGGATCGGTATTTAAACTACCTGCTCGTCGAAAAAGGGCTTTCAGGCAATACCATTGACGCCTATGCCAGGGATCTTTCAAGATATGTGCGGTTCTTGAGGGCCAACAGGATACCAACTATCGCTGATACGGATACGCCGGTCATTTTGAAATACCTTTTGACCCTGAGGGATCAGGGCCTGGGGATCCGGTCCAGGGGCAGACACCTGGTGACCCTCAGGGGATTTTACCGGTTTGCCGTCCAGGAAAAAATCCTGAAAAAGGATCCGGCCCGAATGGTAGAGCTCCCGAAGTTCGGGGTCAGGCTCCCGGATGTGTTATCGTTTGAAGAGATCAAAAAAATTCTTGATTCACCGGATGTAAGCAATGCAAGAGGCATGCGGGATGCCGCCATGCTGGAGTTGTTGTATGCCGCAGGCCTTCGGGTCAGTGAACTGGTCCACATTAAAATGTCGGAAATCAACCTGGAATCCGGATTCGTCCGCGTGTTCGGAAAAGGCGCCAAGGAGCGGGTGGTTCCGATAGGAGCGCATGCCAGGGAAAAAATACAGAAATATATCGCCTACGGCAAACCGATGCTGTTAAAGGAGGGGCTCAGCCCATACCTTTTTGTCGCCAGGGCCGGAAATCCCATGACGCGACAGGGATTCTGGAAACTTTTGAAGCGCTATGCCGTCCGGGCAGGCATTAGCAAAGAAATTGCCCCCCATTCTCTGCGGCATTCATTTGCCAGCCATCTCCTGGAGGGTGGAGCGGATTTACGGGCGGTCCAAATGATGCTGGGGCATGTGGATATCGCAACGACCCAGATCTACACGCATGTCGCCCGAACCCATTTAAAGAAAATGCATGAAAAATACCATCCCAGGGGATAACAGAGAGGGACAGCAGAAGGGGTTGCCTATTCGTAGGCCAGGGACCTCAAGTCCCGGAGCTTTTCGGTGAAATGGACGCCCATGCCGGATGTGTTAATCCGCACGATCTGCCCCGTTATTTTTACATGGCCATGGGTGTCCGGGTGCTGGAAGGTGATGACAATATGATGCCCCTTATGCAGGTGTTGGAGTTGTTCCTTTAGAGTCTCCACATATATGCCGCCCGAGCTGATGTTTCTGATAAACCCGTTAAACAGCCGATGATCGGCTGAAAACTGGACGTTCATGAAGTAATCTTTTCGCGGGTATTTCCTTTTTTTGGGCGTCAGATGCTTTTCCAAATCAACTAACAGCCGGTATCGCTCCTCTTGCGTCAATTGCTGAATCAACTCGTACAACCGGGCAGTTACTTCTGCACGCGGACTGCCATTGAAAGCTGCCTTCTTCGAATCGTTCAAGGCCAGATCCTTCCTCGGGATTTTGCGCGCCCCCGGAACCTAAACGGGGCTTGAACTTTTTAAAATCGACTTCAAAGGAACTTTAAAGTATATATTATTATTCCAGAAGATTCACTCTCTGTCATTCCGAGGAGCGAAAGCGACGAGGAATCTTGATTGCTAAAGATTTCTCGCTGCCGCTCGAAATGACAATGCGGATGTTTTTTAGACCTAAATTGAGCGATTTTCAATTTTGCCGCAGATACAAGGAAAATGATGTCGAGCGATAGGCGCCTATGCGAGACATCATTTGACGCAGTAGATGCGGTGAAATTGAAAATCCCGGAGGGTTTCAAATTTTTTGATTTAAAAAATGATCCAATATCCTAAAAATAAAATAAAAATTGATGGCTTCGTAAAAAGTCCAATATCTGTGTTGCGCT
>JAGXLR010000022.1 GCA_018334555.1 Desulfobacterales bacterium | reverse complement strand
TACGGAGCTCGCCAACCTGCCGGTGCATTTCCGATATGGCGGCTTTTGCTGTATCCGGATAATCCGGGGCATGGCATGTTTTTTCAGCCACCGCGGCGTCCCAGAATTTAAAATCTGGCATATAGATATCAATCACGCCCTCGAGGAGCTGCAGCGTCTCAACCCGGTCATAGCCGCCGGAGTTATAGACGATAGGAAGATTGAGTCCGGCATCTATAGCTTTTTCAAGGGCGGATAGAAACTGGGGAACCACATGCGAGGGGGTAACGAGGTTGATATTGTGGCAGCCCTTATTTTGAATGGCGATCATAATGGCGGCCAGCTCTTCATCCCCAACCGGTCGGCCCGAGCCCTCATGGCTGATATCAAAATTCTGGCAGAAACAGCACATCAGGTTGCAGTGGGTGAAAAATATCGTGCCTGAGCCGTTTTTCCCCACCAAGGGGCGTTCTTCTCCGAAGTGGGCGTTAAAGGAGGAGACAAAGGCTCTTTCTGCCGTTTGGCAGATGCCGGTTTCCCCTGAAATGCGATCCACGCCGCACTTTCTCGGACAAAGCTCGCAGTTTTCCAGTATTTTCCAACTTTTCTGGATTTTTTCGGACAGCGCTCCGCTTCTGGCGGTTTGAATATAGGCGGGCTCACTCAATCCCATATTATTCTGATGACCGAGGCGGACGCCCTGTTTCCTGGATAAATTCCTGGATGAGTTTTGCCGCCTGGGCAAAATCGACCGACGGCTGTTTTTCGAGGACCAGGTCTTCATTGGCATGCCTGAGCTTCTTGAGCAGGCTTAACACAATCAGCATCAACAGCTTGTTGCCGGCGTGCGGATGGGTTTTGAAAAAGTAGATCAGGTCCTGGCGGCTGATCTGTATAACGGTCGTCTCCTCACGGCAGGCAATCGTGGCGGTTCGTTTTGAAGCCAGAAATATGGCCGCTTCTCCAAAGATTTCCCCTTCACCGATATTACAAATCACCACTTTTTGGTCATTTTTGTCTTTAATGGAGACTTCCACCTCGCCCTTGATAACCGCATAAACATGGTTGCCGACGTCTCCCTGGTTGATGATGGTCTCTGCCTTGTCAAAGTGGAGTATGGTAGAAATGATCAGGAGCTTTCTCAGTTCGGTTTCATGCAGCCAGTGAAAAATCTCAATGCTCTTTAACTCCGGCAAAAATTTTTCAAGTTGGACTTCTTCCTCCATGATTTCTCCTGTTTGGTGATAGGGGGGGTTAGGATAAGACCGCTCATTTGAACCGATGTCCGATAAACGCTTTATTCGTCACCCGCCAAAACCCGGATGACCCATGTAGACAATCATTCCTAAACTGAAACGCTTAACTTGGGTAATTATATAATCAGATAATCAGACAGTCAATAAAAACTCCGAAAGCGCCCTGCAAGTCTTTAACCTAAATTGAGCGTTTCAATTTTTTGAAGATTTAATTTTTATTTTATTTTTAGGATATTGGATCATTTTTTAAATCAAAAAATTTGAAACCCTCCGGGATTTCCAATTTCACCGCATCTACTGCGTCAAATGATGTCTCGCATAGGCGCCTATCGCCCGGACATCATTTTCCTTGTATCTGCGGCAAACTTGAAAATCGCTCAATTTAGGTTTTTGAAACGCTCGATTTAGGTTTAACCAAGTTGGGAAGGGGGATACCGGCCATGGTCAACAGGGCAAAAGGAAAACGGGCTCCGACGGGCAACGGCTCCTAACCGGCGATCAAGGGGCGGGGTTTAATGGGACTCAGGCATTAACCAGCCGATCTTGCGTTGTATCTTCGTCGAGTAAAAAATTAGCCTCTTCCAAAGAGCCCGCCTCCTGTGAGATCCTCCCCAGGTCGGTTCCCACAAGATTGAGCAGTTGTTTGCCGTGCTCGCTGCCGACCCGAACCACGCGACGCATTCCGCACGCGAGCAGCCACGCCTGGATTTTTTTAATTTCGGCGACATCGGACGCATTGATGTCCCGGGCGTCAACAATCCGCGTCACGCAGCTGAAACCCGGCGCAAGCTTTTTGACTGCGCCTTCAATAGCGTCCAATACGTTTTTGACCTTATTATTCGGGATCCGGCCCAATGTAAGATAGAGCCTGTTTTTGATCAGGTCAACCCTGACACTCCACATACTGGCATCCTTAATCCATCGATAGCAAATAAATCCCCATCGTTTGACGAATTTTTATGAAAATAGCCTGATTTGGCAATTTTCTAAAAACAAGCCCGGCTGTTGTCAAGATAGAATTTTATCGGCCCCCGGCCCCGGTCCCTGTAAAGCCTTTTCCCTTTTCCCTGTCCCCTTTCCGCGGCACTGAAAAAATGATTTGGCGTTGCGTTTTCTCTGTCGCCTTGGTATAGGGCTATGTAAAACTATAACTACTCAATTTTATTAAGCCTATTATTTCGGCGGGCGCTCTCCACGCAATGGCGTATTGCAAATATTGTAATCAATCACATAATGTCGGTTTTGTGTCCACGCGATTTATGGGGACCGATGGCGTCTCCCTTGAAACAGTCAAATGGGCGGAGGTCTTTGAAAGCCGATGTTTTTCCTGCTATTATTTTGCCGGCAGATTGGATCGGCCCTCAGAGCGGTCGTATTCTTGTGCGGAGGCCGATTTCAGGCATCCGGTGATTGCCGAAATCTACCGAAGCGTATACGGCGTCTGCGAGCGGGGCCGCTTTATCACTGAAAAGATCCAATCAGTAAAAAACCATATCAAGGATGCCCTCTACGAGTTTATCAGCCGCTGTGAACTGGATCTTTTCGTTATTGAAAATGCACTGGCCATTCCTCTGAATATTCCGTTGGGTCTGGCGATAACCGAACTCCTGTGTGAAATCAATATCCCGGCGATCGCCCATCATCACGATTTTTTCTGGGAGCGTCAGCGGTTTTTGACCAATGCGGTCTCTGATTATCTTAAAATGGCCTTTCCGCCGCATCTGCCCAGACTCGAGCACGTCGTTATCAGTTCGGCCGCGGCTGACCAGTTAAGCCTTCGCACAGGCATATCTTCACGCATGATACCGAATGTGATGAATTTTGATGACCCCCCGCCGCCGCTGGATGATTATGCCGCCGACGTCCGGGAGTCACTGGGCGTTGGCGAAGATGAGCTCTTTGTTTTGCAGCCGACCCGGGTCGTAAAGCGCAAGGGTATCGAGCACGCCATCGAACTGGTTCACCGCCTGAAACAGCCGGCCAAGCTGGTCATTTCACACGCTTCCGGGGACGAAGGGTATCAGTACGAACAGCGCATCAGGGAATACTCCCAATTGATGGGCGTGAATACGATTTTTGTATCCGATATTATCAATGACCAGCGGGGCGTGACATCGGACGGCCGCAAAATCTATACGCTCTACGACATTTATCCGCATGCGGATCTGGTGACCTATCCGTCGAATTACGAGGGTTTCGGCAATGCCTTTCTGGAGGCGGTTTATTTCAAAAAACCCATTGTGGTCAATACCTATTCAAACTATACGGTGGATATCAAACCCAAGGGGTTCTCCGTGATCGAGCTCGATGGATTCGTCACCGAGCAAACCGTGCGCGATACGCAGAAGGTCCTTGACGACCCGGATCTGAAACGCCGGCTGGTGGCACATAACTATGAAGTCGCACGTACTTATTACGCTTATAATGGGCTTTATAAAGAGTTGGGCAATTTGATCACCAAGACGACGGGGTGTCAGGGGGGCGGCGGGCAGAATTAAGGACAGGGTGCCAATGAAACTGATCTCATGGAATGTAAACGGTCTGCGGGCGGCCTTGAAAAAAAGCTTCCGGGAGGCGTTTGAAGCGCTGGATGCCGATGTCTTCTGCATTCAGGAGACGAAGCTGCAGGCCCACCAGCTGAGTGAATCCATTAGGGATATACCGGGCTATGAATCCTACTGGTCGCATTGCGGCGTCAAAAAAGGCTACTCAGGAGTAGGGGCATGGACAAGAATCCCGCCGAAATCCGTTTCCTACGGAATCGGTGTGCCGGGCTACGATGATGAGGGGCGAATACTCGAGTTCGATTTCGGCGCATTCATTCTTTTTAATGTATACTTCCCCAACGGCCAGATGAGCGATGAACGTCTGCAGTATAAACTGGATTTCTATCGTGACTTTTTTGACTATGCCAACCGCCTGAAAAATACCGGCAGGAGCCTGGTTATCACGGGCGATTATAATACCGCCCACCATGCGATCGATCTGAAAAATCCCAAGGCCAATTCAAAGATATCGGGCTTTTTGCGGATCGAGAGGGACTGGCTGGATGCCCTGGAGGCGGACGGCTATGTCGATACCTTTCGCTATTTTTATCCGGATCTTGTCAAATACTCATGGTGGAGCTACCGCTTTAAGGCGCGGGAACGCAACGCGGGCTGGCGCATCGACTATTTTTTTGTTACGGCCGACATGATTGAGGCCGGCCGGATAAAAGAGGCCTTTATTGCCGATGATATTTATGGCTCGGACCATTGCCCGGTGGGGCTTGTTGTGAATGACACGGGAAATGGGTGAAAAACCATGTATGACATTGCAGCATTGTATGGCAGCCCACGACGTCAGGGCAACACGGCCACTCTAATGCAACGGGCGGTCGCCGGGGCCACCGATGCCGGAGCGGCCGTGGATGAGATTATTTTGCGGGACTACAAGATCTCTCCCTGTTTTGAAATTTACGGGTGCAAAAAGGCGGGGGAGTGTGTTATTAAGGACGACTTTCAGGAGGTGAGGGATCGCGTGCTCGCCTGCAGGGGGGTAATGATTGCCACGCCGGTATTTTTCTACACTGTCAGCGCGCATTTGAAAATGTTTATGGACCGCTGCCAGTCGCTATGGATCAAAAAATACTGGATTGAGCAAACCCCTTTTAACCAGTGGACGCCGGTTCGAAAGGGCCTGTTGATTGCCGTGGGTGCGACAAAAGGGAAAAAGCTGTTTGACGGGATGCTTTTGACGATGAAGTATTTTTTCGATGTTTTCGATATGAATATGTGGGATTCATTTTTGGTGCGGGGCCTTGATCTGGCTGGTGACGTTCTTGAGCATCCCGAATATATGGACGAGGCCTATCAGAAGGGGCGCGCCTTTGCCGAAGCCGTCCGGGAGGATAAATGAGGCTTACCTTCCAACCCGTCAGTCTTGCGCATCAGCCGTTGTATGAGGCGTATCTTTCGAGCTGCCCCGAGGTTTCATCCGATTATGGCTTTATCAACCTTTTTAGCTGGGCGACGGTATACGGCCTCGACATCGCCTGGACCGATTCATTGGCCTGGATCCGGCAGCGCTTGCCCGAACCGGTGCTATGGGCGCCGGTGGGTGATTGGCATGGGGTGGACTGGCCCGCCCTGCGATCGGATTATCCGGCACGGTTTAAAGAGTTCACCCGGGTGCCGCGGACCCTTGCCGATATCTGGCAGCGCGAGTTCAACGACAGCGTGAGCCTATCCGAGGATCGGGGCCAGTGGGATTATATCTATGACGCCAGCGAATTAATAAATTTAAAGGGAAACCGGTTTCATAAGAAAAAGAACCTGGTCAACCAGTTTAAAAAAAATAATGCGTATACCTATGTAGGAATGACCGATGACATAGCGGATCACGCCATGGCGCTTCAGGATGATTGGTGCACATGGCGGCTATGCGAATCATCAAGCCAGCTGGAAGCTGAAAACCAAGCGATCATGAGGACGCTGACGAATTGGGAGGCTTTAAACGGCGTGTTTGGGGGCGTTATTTTCGTGGATGATCTGATCGTCGCCTATACCATAGGTGAAATGCTGGCGCCGGATACATTGGCCGTTCATTTCGAAAAGGGCTGTCCGGATTACAAGGGCAGCTATCAGGCAATCAACCAGTTGTTTCTCAAACATCAGGGGGAAACCGTGCAGTGGGTCAACCGGGAACCCGATCTAGGGGATGATGGGCTCAGGAAGGCGAAACTCTCTTATCATCCGACTGATTTTTTAAAGAAATACCCTGTTCGTTTTCAGCAGGCCCGTTGATAGGCATTCCGGTTCACGGAGGAAGAAAATTATGGGTGGTTTTTTTGGATGTGTGTCCAAACAGGACTGTGTAACGGATGTTTTCTACGGTACCGACTATCATTCGCATCTGGGCACAAAACGCGGCGGTCTGGCCTTTCAAAACCGTCAGGGGATGACAAAATCGATTAAAAATATCGAGAACACGTATTTCCGGACAAAACTGGAGCCCGACCTGCCGAAATTGAGCGGCAAAAAGGGCGTCGGGGTGATCAGCGATACGGATGCGCAGCCGCTGATCATCGGATCCCACCTCGGGACATTCGGTATCGTCATGGTGGGCAGAATCAACAATATGCGCGATATCGCCCGGGGGGCATTCAAACAGGGGCTTCACTTCTCGGAGGTCTCCGAAGGCGCGGTCAACCCCACCGAGCTTGTGGCCATGCTGATCAACCAGCAGAGGTCCTACGAGGAGGGCATTGCCTATGCCCAGGAGGTTATCCAGGGATCCTGTTCCCTGCTCCTTTTGACTGAAGACGGGATTTATGCCGCCCGGGACCGGCTCGGGCGAACGCCCGTGATCCTCGGTAAAAAGGCGGGAACATTTGCGGCCACTTCTGAGACCTGTGCGCTTTTTAATTTGGGCTATGAAGTCGTGAGGGATCTTGGCCCCGGTGAGATCGTATGTTTTACCGCCGAGGGCTATGAACAGCGCAAAGCGCCGGGCGATGAGCTTCAGATTTGTTCATTCCTATGGGTCTATTATGGGTACCCGGCATCCAGCTACGAAAATATCAACGTCGAGCAGGTCAGGTACCGATGCGGTCAGGCGATGGCCGAACGGGATGATATTCCGATTGACTTTGTCGGCGGGATTCCGGATTCCGGGATCGGGCACGCCATCGGCTATGCCAATAAAAAAGGGGTCCCCTACCAGCGGCCCTTCGTCAAATATACCCCCACCTGGCCCCGGAGCTTTATGCCGGCGGACCAGCGCATGCGGGATCTTGTGGCAAGAATGAAGTTGATCCCCGTACCGCAGATGATTTCGGGAAAACGGGTGGTATTTTGCGATGATTCGATCGTCCGGGGGACCCAGCTAAAGGATAATGTCCAGATCCTATTCGATTTCGGGGCTAAAGAGGTGCACATGCGAACTGCGTGCCCGACCCTGATCTACCCCTGCGAGTATCTGAATTTTTCACCCTCCCGATCCACCCTGGATTTGCTTGGACGCAAGGTGATCTATGAGTTGGAGGGCGGCAATATGGACGCTATCGAAGAATATGCCACCTGCGGCTCGGAAAAGAACCAGGCCATGGTGGAAAGGATTCGGGAGCAGCTGCGGTTGACGTCGCTAAAATTCCAACTGTTGGAGGATATGATAAAGGCCATTGGATTGCCGAAGGAGAAGCTTTGCACGCACTGCTGGGACGGGAGCAGTCATTTTTAGGTGTTAGGTGTTGGGTATTAGGTATTAGGTGTTGGGTGTTGGGTGTCGGGTGTCGGGTGTTAGGGGAGAGTATAGTAAAACATTTTAGCTCAAAGCCACAATACCCAAAACCCAAAACCCAATACCCAAAACCCATTTTATAAAGGAGCGAGTATGCCCAAGCTTGAAGATATACACAAGGTCATGATCATCGGCTCCGGGCCGATTATTATCGGGCAGGCCTGCGAGTTCGACTATTCCGGTACCCAGGCGTGCAAGGCGCTGCGCGCCCTGGGCTATGAAATTGTGCTGGCCAATTCGAACCCGGCCACCATCATGACCGATCCCGGAATGGCGGATGTGACCTATGTGGAACCGCTAAATGTCGAAACCATGAGCTGGATCATTGAAAAGGAGCGGCCGGATGCCTTACTGCCGAATCTCGGGGGCCAGTCCGGGTTAAATCTGACTTCGGAGCTGCATCGGGCGGGCGTGCTTGACAAATACGGGGTCCGTATTATCGGCGTCAATATTCATGCCATTGAGCGGGGCGAGGATCGGACGGCGTTCAAGGATACCATGGACCGGTTGGGTATCGAAATGCCGATGAGTAAGGCGGTTACCTCTGTGGATGCCGCTGAAAAGGTAGCCGAAGAGCTGGGTTATCCCGTGGTTATCCGGCCGGCCTACACGATGGGCGGTACCGGCGGGGGACATGTCTATAATGTGGAAGAACTGCGGGTCGTTGCCGCCCGGGGTCTGGCTGCAAGCTTGGTCAATCAGGTGCTGGTTGAAGAATCGGTTCTGGGATGGGAGGAGCTGGAGCTCGAGGTGGTGAGGGATTCAAAAAATCAGATCGTAACCGTCTGTTTTATTGAAAACGTGGATGCCATGGGGGTGCATACCGGGGATTCCTATTGTACGGCGCCTATGCTGACCATCGATCAAAAGCTCCAGGAACGGCTTGAAAGCTACTCATACGCTATTGTAGAGGCCATCGAGGTGATCGGGGGGACCAATATTCAGTTCGCCCATAATCCCCGGACGGACCGGGTGGTCGTCATCGAAATCAATCCCCGCACTTCACGTTCCTCCGCACTGGCCTCAAAGGCAACGGGGTTTCCCATTGCCTATATCTCATCACTTTTGGCCGGCGGCCTGACGTTGGATGAAATCCCCTACTGGCGGGACGGAACATTGGAAAAATACACGCCTGGCGGGGATTACGTGGTTGTAAAATTCGCCCGGTGGGCGTTTGAGAAGTTCGAGGGGGTTGACGACAAACTGGGCACCCAAATGCGTGCCGTGGGCGAAGTCATGAGTATCGGCAAAAATTATAAGGAGGCGCTGCAGAAGGCCATAAGATCGCTGGAAAACAATCGTTACGGCCTGGGGTTTGCCGGGGATTTCAATCAGAAGTCGCTGGATGAGCTGATGATGATGCTAAATACCCCCTCGAGTGAACGGCAGTTTATCATGTATGAAGCCCTTCGCAAAGGCGCAACCGTTGACGCGCTGCATGAGAAGACCTGGATTAAAGCCTGGTTCATCGAGCAGATGCAAGACCTCGTCGCCCTTGAGGAGGAAATCCTCTCGCATGCAGGGGCGCTGCCGCCCGATGATCTGCTGATTCGGGCCAAAAAGGACGGGTTTGCCGATAAATACCTCTCCCAGTTGTTAAAAATTCCGGAAGTCGATATCCGGGCGAAGCGCAGGCAGCTCGGCATGGTTGAAGCCTGGGAGACGGTGCCGGTAAGCGGGGTGGAGAATGCCGCGTACTATTATTCTACCTATAACGCCCCGGATACGGTCGAAGTCACGAACCGCAGGAAAATCATGGTTCTGGGCGGCGGCCCCAACCGGATCGGTCAGGGCATCGAGTTCGACTACTGCTGTGTCCATGCGGCCTTTGCCATACGGGATGCGGGCTATGAATCCATTATGGTCAACTGTAATCCGGAGACGGTCTCCACCGATTATGACACTTCGGACAAGCTGTATTTCGAGCCTCTGACCGTGGAAGACGTCTTGAGCATATATGAAAAGGAAAAGCCGGAAGGGGTGATTGTGCAGTTCGGCGGCCAGACGCCGCTCAATATCGCCCAGGAGTTGACGGATGCAGGGGTTCGAATTCTCGGCACATCGCCCGAGACCATCGAGCAGGCGGAGGACCGGGACTGCTTCCGGCAGGTGATGCGGAAGCTGGGTATCCCCCAGCCGGAGTCCGATATGGCCTTCTCAGCCGAAGAAGCCCTTAAAATCGCCAGGCAGATCGGATATCCCTTGATGGTCCGGCCCTCCTATGTCTTGGGGGGGCGCGCCATGATGATCGTGCATGACGAGGAGATGCTTCGGCGCTATATGGCGATGGCGGTCGATGTCTCCCCGGAGCGGCCGATCCTGATCGACAAGTTCTTGGAGAATGCCATTGAGGCCGAGGCCGACGCCATTGCCGACGGCGCCGATGCATTCGTGCCGGCGACCATGGAGCACATTGAGCTTGCCGGGGTGCACTCCGGGGACTCCGCCTGTGTGATTCCGCCGGTCAGCATTCCGGTCAGACATATTGAAACCATAAACGAATATACCCGTAAAATCGCTATGGAGCTGGGGGTCGTCGGCTTGATGAATATTCAGTATGCGATTGTCGATGATAAGGTCTATATCATTGAAGCCAATCCCCGGGCCTCCCGAACCGTGCCCCTGGTCTCAAAGGTGTGCAGCGTCTCCATGGCGCGTATTGCCACGCAGATAATGATGGGCGGGAAACTCGGGGATTTCGGGTTGGAGCGGAAAGTGATCCCCCATTTCGGGGTCAAGGAGGCGGTCTTTCCCTTTAACATGTTCCCCGAGGTCGATCCGCTGCTCGGCCCGGAAATGCGCTCCACCGGTGAAGTCCTGGGCATGGCCGATTCCTTCGGGCTTGCCTTTTTCAAGGCCCAGGAGGCCACGCAGGCCCCTCTGCCGCTGGAGGGCACGGTTTTGATTACGATCGCCAATGCGGACAAACCCAGGGTGATGGAGCCGGCCCGGCTGTTCAAGGATTTGAACTTTAAAATACGGGCGACCAAGGGCACACACGATTTTCTGGCCGAGCATGGCATTGAATCCGAGATCGTTAAAAAACTGGGCTACGGCCGTCCGGACATCGTGGATGGGATTAAAAACGGGCAGGTCCAGTTGGTGTTGAACACGCCCTCCGGCCGGGAAAGCCAGGATGATGACTCCTATATCCGAAAGGCCGCAATTAACTACAAAGTGCCCTATATTACGACCACCGCCGCGGCGATGGCGGCCGCCAGAGGAATCAAGGCCCGGCTGGAAAGCCGATCACTGCCCAAGTCGCTTCAGGAGTATCACGTGGACATCAGATAATCCGGTTATCCGGATATTTCCGAGGTCTTTGTTTTGATCTCGTCATGGGCCCTGGTCATAACCCCTCTTACCATGTCTGCCGTCTCTTCTACTGTTAGGTGGGCAAAGGATTCATAGGCAATGGGTTCAAGCACCCGCATGTGTATATCTGTGCGGCCGTGGAAATTTATGCTGTATTTGGGAAGGGCGGCGTTGGTTCCTGATATGACAATCGGCAGGATGGGCGCTTTCATTTTTAGGGCCAAGATGAAGGCACCCGGCTTGAATGCTTTGATCTGTCCGTCAGGTGAGCGGGTGCCTTCGGGAAATATCAGTACGGAGCTGCCTTGTTCCAAAGCCTTCTCGCAGTCCTCCAGCATCTTCGCAACACTTTTTTTGTCGCCCCGGGTGAGTCTAACGTATTTGTTTAAATACATATTCCAGCCAATCAGCGGAACCTTGAAGATTTCGATTTTGGATACGAATTTGAAGTGAAAAAACAGGTTGAAGAGGACCAGGATATCGAGTAGGGACTGATGATTGGATACCACTACATGGGGTGTTTTTCGGGGCAGGTGTTCCCGGCCGTCAATTCGGATCCGCCACGCCGGGACAATCCACGTGTAAAGGGCCGCCCAGAAGCAGGTAAACTGCTGCAGGACAACCTGTCGACGGTCCAACGGCCATGTGGCGATCCAGATAAGCAGGGCGATCAAGAAAAACAGAACGGATGTAAGGCTAACAAATGTGAACCATCCGGCGGCAATAAGGCGTTGTTTCATTTTAGCAGCCCATCATTTTTTTGATTCCCGAATTTCCCAAGAATATTGAAATTCTTACGTAACCATTTGTTTGCGGTCAACAGAAATTTTTTGCCGGCGCTATATGCAGAAAAATTTTATCAATGCCTCTATCGATACGCTCTTTTCCCATCCCAGGCGAATCCTGGGATTCATTTTAGTCTTTACGCTGTTTTTCCTCTACTGTTTTTTCCAGCAATCCCATAATAACCACATCAAAGTATTTTTTGAAGCCGGCGACAGCCGCTATGGCACCTACCAGAAATTTCAGGAAATTTTTGGTAATGAGGAGTTCTCCGTTGTCGCCCTGGCGCATGAAAACCTGTTTTCCAATAGGCATTTAAAAACTATCCGTCGGCTGACCGATGCGCTCAAACGGGTGGCGGGTGTGGACCGGGTGGTCAGTATCACCAATGTGGAGGAGTTCTTCGGCACCGAAGATGCGATCGTGCTCCGACAGATCGTGCCCGACGGCGAACTTTCGGCCCGGGAGATAGAAAAAGCAAAAGCCCGGGCCCTTTCCAACCGGTTTGTAAGCGAGCACATATTGACGCCGGATGGTCAGATGACGGCGGTTCATGTGGAGCTCGAGTCGTTGGGGGAGAAAGAGAAGCGAAGGGCCTCGTATGCGATTTTGGATGTTTCCAGGCGTATTGCGGGGGATCATTTCAGCATGTACTGTTCCGGGCCCTCTTTTGTCGAAGTTGAGATGAACCGGTTGTCTGAAAAGGATTTCAAAACCTTTATTCCGGTGATCCTTATCCTCATATTTATTTTTATTATTCTTCTTTTACGGCAGCTGAGCCTGGCCCTTCTATGCGAAGTCAATCTGCTGGTGATTTTGATCTGGGGCGTGGGGTTTTATGTTTTCTGCGGGGAAAAATTCAATATCATTACAAACACCATGGGCGCCATTTTGCTGGCCATCGCCATTGCCGATTCCATACATATTCTCTCCCACTTGAAGGAAACCATCCGCAGGCACCCCATGGATACGACCACCGGACTGCGCAAAACCATTCGACAGGTCTGGTTCCCCTGTCTGTTTACAAGTCTTACCACGGGAGCCGGTTTTCTATCGTTTTACACCAGCGATATCCGGCCGGTCGCTATCCTGGGTATATTTACGGCCATCAGCGTCATGCTGGCATTTATTCTTTCGATGGGCACGCTGCCGCCGCTGATTATTCTAAATGAGAAGCGTGTGTCAGGGTCTCTTGAAAAAATCAAGGCACGACAGGCCCCAGCGGCCCGGACCGACATCTTGACCCGTGCGTTAAAATTTCTTGGCCGGTTTGTCACCCGGCGAAGGTGGATCCTGCTTGTTTTCTTCGTCGGGGTGATGATTCTTGCCGTTTTTGGAATGACCCGCCTGAAATTCGAAACCAATACGTTTAACTATCTGCCGGATAACAACCGGATCAAATCGGATTTTACCGTCATTGAAGATCATTTTGGCGGTACGATCCCTTTTATTGTCTGGATAAAAGCCGATGGGGCGGAGACGGATTTCGAAGACCCGGAAACCGTGAAGCGGGTGGCTGCCATCCAGCAGAAGCTCCTATCCGAGCATAAAGACCTTACCCATGCGTTCTCTATCGTCAACTACCTGAAGGAGTTCAACCAGGCGATCAATGCAAACAAGCCGGCGTATTTCAAGATTCCCGATTCCCGGCTGGATATCGTTGACGCTTACGAACTGGGCGATCCGGCGGTGCTGGACCGGACCATCTCGCTGGAGCACAAACAGATCTGCATCACGTTCCTCTCGATCTGGAAATCCAACGAGGCAGGGTATCGGCTCCATTTAAAAGCCCGTCAATACCTTGAAAAAGTTCTGGGGGATGCGTTTTCTTTCCATATAACGGGGCTTTCCTCCCTTTACTTAAGAATGGACAAAAACCTTCAGGAAGGCCAGCAGAAAAGCTTTGCCATGGCATTTATCATCATATTTTTCGTCATGCTCTTTGTCTGTCGGAATTTTTGGCTGGCCGTATTTTCGATGGTCCCCAACCTGTTTCCCATTATTATGATACTGGGATTGATGGGTTGGATCGGTATCCCCCTGGATGTGGCGACAACCATGATTGCAAGCGTTACCATCGGCATCGCCGTGGATGATACCATCCATTTTGTTTCCTGGATGCGGCGCAACAGCGGGTTGAAGAAGGATCCCGCCGAGGCGGTCGTACAGACATTCGCCGATGTCGGCAAACCGATCATGATAACGACCCTGCTCTTGTTTTGCGGATTCTTCGTGCTGGTGCTGGGCAGCATTTTGCCGACCCGGATGTTCGGTATGCTGACCGCCTTTGCCATGGTTTTCGCCCTGATCGGGGATATGTTTGTGCTGCCCCCGCTGGTTCTGATTTTTAAGCCCGGGTTGCCGCCGCTCACGGCGCACTCGGAAAACAGCCCGGTTAAAGCATGGAAATAAAAGAGGGGGGCAATTCATAGAGAGGCATTTAAAGTCCGGCGGGCCACGTCCGCACGGCGCCCTTTGAAAGGGGGCCGTACGGGTCTAAAAATCAGCCCATCGATTAATCCTCTTCCCAATGGATGCATTCTGCCGGGCAGGAATCGATGGCTTCTTCAATGTCATCTTCCGGTCCGCCCTCGGGTTTGATCACATAGGCGACTTCCTTGTCCTCGTCAAAACCGAAGACTTCGGGACAAATTTCGACACAGCTCTCGCAACCTTCACATTCATCCTGATCAATAACGACTTTCTTGGCCATAATGGTCCCCCTTTTTCCGATGGTTGTTATTTATTATGGTACGCATCAAATCTTTATAAAAAAAACTAAGTGATTCCCCGGGGCATGTCAATGGAGAAGCGGTGGCGGCAAAAAAAACGGACGCAGTAATGTGAATTCGGGTCCGTCGATTTTTTCGGTCTTGACTTAATCCGTCGGATCAGATTAAGGCAGGAGTTAATAATGCCGGCCGGGACGCTGGGCCCCATTGGCTCAGAGGATGCCTGTAGGAAAGGAGACAAGCGTGACAAATATCATCAACAAACTGATACCTGAAGAAGAACAGAAGGATTTTGCCGACTTTATTTTTGTTTTGAGAAGCTCCGATCAACAGTATCTTCTCAGAAACGATATCTGGCTGGAGTGGCATCAGTGGTGCCGGGATAATAACAAGGAAAGCGGGTTCGGCCAAAATTCAAAAATCGGCAAGTTTTTAAACAAGGTTCCGGAAATCCTGTTTATGGAAAATATCGCGCTGATTCTGCATCGGTATACGCTGGCCCGTTACCGGATATACCGGCTGTCGGGATCATTCGACTATATGGAGGAGATTTCGGTCAACCGCTATCTCGACTACAAGGATGCCTATAGCCTCGGCAACCGGGTGGCGGCCAATAAAAATACCCTGGAGCTCGATTTTCTGCCGTTCTATGACTATTCCCCGGAGATACGGGATGTCAAAAATGTGGGAAACGGCATTAGCTTTTTAAACAAGCACATGTCAAGCAACATGTTTCAGCAGGTAAAAGAATGTCGCGTCAAACTCTTTGAGTTTCTGCGGCTTCATCGGATCAACGGCCAGCAGCTTTTGGTAAATGGCGCCATTTTAAATAATATGGAGGACTTTTTAGGAGCCCTTGAGGAAATGATTGAGGATGTCGAGCGGCTCGATTCAGAGACGCCGTACAAAAACCTCGAACCCCAGCTTAAAAGCAAAGGGTTTGAGCCGGGCTGGGGCCATAATGCCGGTCGGATACTGGAGACCATGCAGCTCCTTCACGGCCTTTTTCATGAGCCCAGCAGCGTCGGTCTCGAGAAATTTATCTCCCGGGTGCCCATGATATCCAAGGTGGCCATTATTTCGCCGCACGGCTGGTTCGGTCAGGAAAATGTGCTGGGAAAACCGGATACCGGGGGGCAGGTGATCTATATACTCGATCAGGTCCGGGCCCTGGAGAACCATCTTAAACAGGAATTCGAGCTCGCCGGTATTGACGTCTTCCCACGGATCATTGTGGTTACCCGCTTGATTCCGAATGCCGGCGCCACCTCATGCAACCAGCGTACGGAGGATATCGTCGGTACAAGTAATGCCTATATCCTGCGGATTCCGTTCTACGATGAGAACGGCCAGGAGCATCAGGACTGGGTGTCGCGTTTTAAAATCTGGCCGTACCTGGACCGTTTCGCCTGCGATTGTGAGCGGGAGCTCCTGGCTGAATTCCAGGGCCGCCCGGATCTGATTATCGGGAACTATTCGGATGGCAATCTCGTGGCCACCCTTCTCTCCGATCGCATGGAGGTGATTCAGTGCACCATTGCCCATGCCCTGGAGAAAACCAAGTATCTGTTCTCAGATCTGTATTGGCGGGATATGGAGGATGAGTATCATTTTTCCTGTCAGTTTACCGCCGATTTACTCGCCATGAATAAATCCGACTTCATCATCACCAGTACCTACCAGGAGATTGCGGGCACCGAATCGCGGTTCGGGCAGTATGAGTCCTATCAGTTTTATACCATGCCCGGCCTCTGCCAGGTGGTAAATGGCGTCAATCTTTTTAATCCTAAGTTTAATGTGGTGCCGCCGGGCGTCGATGAGGCCAACTATTTCCCATACTATAACACGGATAAGCGGCCGGCCAGTAAAACCACCTACTGGCGGAAACGTCTTTTCAAGGAGGAATCGGAGGATATTTACGGCTATCTCGAGGATCCGGACCAGATACCGATTTTTACTATGGCCCGGCTTGACCGGATAAAAAATATCACCGGTCTTGTCGAGGCTTTCGGTCAGCATCCGGAGCTCCGAAAGCACTGCAACCTGATTGCGGCCGCCGGCACCATTCACGAGGAAGCCTCCGACGACAATGAGGAGCGCAGTGAGATCCATCGGATGTACGAGATGATCGGAACCTACGGCCTGCACGGCCATGTTCGCTGGCTGCCCAGCATTCCCAAACAGGAAACGGGGGAGGTGTACCGCATTATCGCCGACTGCGGGGGGATCTTTGTCCAGCCCGCGCTTTTTGAGGCCTTTGGCCTGACCATACTCGAGGCCATGCAATGCGGCCTGCCCACATTTGGCCCCATATTCGGCGGTCCGTCAGAGATCATTGTCGACCGGAAAAGCGGCTTCCTGATGAATACGAGTAAGCCGGATTTAATTGCCGAAGTTTTGTGGGATTTTATAAAGGATTGCCAGGTTGATGACAACTATTGGCGTAAGATTTCTGAAAACAGTATGGAGCGGGTCAGGGAAAAATTTACCTGGCCGCTATACAGCAGCAAGCTGATCAGTTTGACAAAGCTTTATGGCTTCTGGCGCTATACGGAATCCCAGGCGGGCATGATCAAGATGGATCGTTACTGTGAACTGCTTTATCATCTTTTTTTAAAATCACGTGCCGAGGCTATAGAGAACTGATGGTTTTGAAAATGTGATCAGTGTTTTTCTTTGCCAAACGGGCGGGTCCATTTAATGAGGATCGGGGTGACGAAGTAGTCGGCCAGAAGGGCGGAGGTGATCCCCAGAATGACGAGTATGCCGAGGTTCACCATAATATTTAAATCCGAAAAGCCGTATATGCTGAAGGCCACCACGATGACAAAGGTGGTGGTGAAAAGCGCCCGGCCGACCACCTTCAATGCACATGAGGTGGCCTGAAGATAGTTTTGCGTAAAACGGTATTCACTCTTGATATAGTCAAGAAAATGGATCGTATCATCCACGGAGAGCCCGAGAATCATGGGGGCAATGGTGATGGTCAAAAAATCCAGCGGCGTATGCGTAAGCCCCATAAACCCGCCAATAACCAATAGTGGGGTGATATTCGGGATCAGGCCGATTAAACCCAGTCTAACATTCCTGAAAACGATAATCATCAGCAACGCGATGACGGCAAGCGCGATACAGACCGAATTGATTTGCCCCTTGGCCACATAGTGATTGAGTGCGGCGTATTCGGGCATCCCGCCAGTTATATTAATTTTTGCCTCTGGGAATAGTTCATGCGCCTTTTTCTGGAGGAAATCGATTTCCCGGTTGGTCTCCTGGGCATTTAAGCCATTGGTCCCCACCTGGAGTCGCAGCATGGAATAGTCGTCGCTGAGCCATCTCGACAGGTCCGGCCCCTCCGCCAGCATCTCATATTCCATAAAAAGTTCGCCAAGGGCGATAAACCCGTCCGGCAGTTTGTAATAGGCATCATCGCCATCGTGTTTGAGCCGGTTCATTTCTTTTAGAATACCAAGTATCGAGTAGGTTTTTTTTGTCAGTTTCAGATCCCGGACTTTCTGGATATAGGTTTCGAATTTTTTTAATATGTTCGGATTTTTCACCGCATTGGGGCGGTTGAAGTCCAGGAGGACATTGTAGGTATTAAAGGCGCCGAGATCGGAATCGGCGATTTCAAGCATCCGGTTGACATATGGCACATCCGGGCCGTAGGTGTTTTCCGTATTAATATTGATTTCGATTTTTGTCAGGCCATAGATGCAGAATAAAAGAATGCAGACGAATACGATTAGGACAGCCTTTGAGTGATTAAAAATCCAATGGGTCAGATTGATAAAATGTTTGTCACTCCATAGTTCCGGCGTCTTTGTCGTATCAGAACGCGCCGTTTCGTTGTTGCCGAGGCTGAGAAGGATCGGGGCCAGCGTCATAACGAGTATATAGCCGCAAAATATTAAAACAGCCGATGTCGTGCCCAGCCACTGGATGGGCAGCAACTGGATGGCCACAAATGAGAGCAATGCGCCGATGGTGGTTAGTGCCGAAAAGCAGATCGGCCATCCGGCCCGTCGAACGGCCCGGTAGACCGCTTCCTTTCGACTTCCGTTAGCGTAAAACTCCCTGTTGAAATAGTTGAACAGGTGGATCGAGTAGCCGATGGAAATCGCCAGAATCAGTACCACCGGCACACTGAAAAGCAGGGCATTGACCCTGATATTGAGATAGCCCATCATTCCGAAAACGATGACCAGGGAAATGATGGAAATCAGAAACGGCGTGATGACCCCACGAAAGGATCTGAGAAAAACCGTTAAGACGAGCACGGCAAGAACGATTGCCACGGTCATCAGTTGGGCGGACTCGTTTTTCGTAAAAATAAGCTCTTCGTAGACCATCACCGGCCAGCCCGTGGGCTGAATGTCGAATTTCTGGTATTCGGGCTGGGAGAGGATTTCCAGCGCCTTTTTTCCGACCGCATTCGTGGGGGAGAGGTGATGGCTGTTTTTCCAATTCTCCGGATAGGGCTCGAGCTGAAGGACCAGCCAAGCCTCGGTGCCGTCTTTGGATATGATTTTGTCAGCCAGGAGTTCTTTTGACAGGGCTTGCTCCCGGATATGCGCAATTTTTTCCGGATCGCTCGGAACCGGTTCGGGCACAAGCCTATCGACAACGATGCGGCCGTTTTCCGATCGGCAATAGGTCGTATCCACCAGGGAGATGACCTCATCGGCAAAGGGGACTTTGGCCTTCAGCTCGTCGCTGAGCGACTGCATCATGCGCAGAATCTTCGGCTTGAAAATATCATCCGCCCGGATCAGGCAGGCGACAAAATCACTGTTGCCAAAATGGGCGTTGAATTTTTGTTTTTTGGCAAATATGGGGGAATCTTTCGGAAAATAGTTTTCAATGGTCGTATCAAATTCGAGCCGGGGGAGGCCGAGGGCAGTTATAAGCAAAATCGTGGCGATGACGGCCAGACAGATGAAGCGGAATCGGATAATTTTTCTGCCGACGCTTTCGAACAAGCGCTCGATTGGGTCCCTATCTTTTTCTTCAGCTTGCGGCATGCGATTTGTCAATCGGATAAAGATGGTTTCAGGCTACAGGCGGCGCGGAATAAATATTGTCGAGATATACTGATATCATGTTGTATCCCTGAGCACAACGGATAAATTTGAAACGGCTGCCGGCTAAAAAATATAACGAGAGCCATCATTGTCAATTTAGCCTACTATAAAGAATTCTTTCGGATCAATGGGGGATTGCATGTATTTTGGCGGGACTGGTCAGGCAATGGGCTGAGGCCTTGCGGCCGACCGCTACCGCTCCTTGCGAAAAAGGATCTCCAGCGCTTCACTCATCTCCTGCATCATATAGGGCTTTTTAATCGCGCCTTTGAAACCGTATAACTGGAAATCCGCCATCACCGGATCGTTCGAATAACCGCTGGAAACAATCGCCTTGACATTTTTATCAATTGCCGTCAATTCTTTGATGGCTTCCTTGCCGCCCATGCCGCCGGGAATCGTCAGGTCCATAATGACGGCATCAAAAGGACGGCCCGCCTCCATCGCCTGGCGGTAAAGGCTTATGGCCTCCTCTCCGTCTTTGGCTGTTTCCACCTCAAAGCCCATTTCTGAAATCATATGGATCGAGATATCGCGGATAAAGTCTTCGTCATCCATGACAAGTATTCGCCCCCTGCCGGTATAGATTTTGCCATCCGTTTCCTCGGGTTTGTCCGGAGATTTCTCTGATGCCGGCAGATAGATAAAAAAGCTTGTTCCTCTGCCCGGTTTTGAGTCCACCGTAATTTTCCCGTTGTGTTTTTCAATGATCGAAAGCGCTACCGATAGTCCGAGGCCGCTGCCCTTTTGTTTGGTGGTAAAATAGGGGTCAAAAAGTTTTTTGAGTTTTTCTATTTCAACGCCGGGGCCGGTATCCTGAATCGTTATTTGGATATAGTTGCCCGGCTCAAGTATCATTTCATTGTTGGCCTTGATTTCGATGTTTCTGGCAAGAATGCGGATCCGCCCGCCTTCCGGCATGGCCTGGTCGGCATTGATGACGATATTGCTGATCGCCTGGCCGATCTGACCGGCATCGACCTCGGCCGCCTTTAGGGATGGATCCAGATGGAATTCACATTTGACATTTGAACCCCTGAGTGAAAAGGTAGCGGATTCACTAATCAGTTCCCTCAAATTGGTCAACGTCTTTATCGGTTTACCGCCTTTTGAAAAGGTCAGCAGCTGCTGGGTGAGATCCGTCGCCCGCTGCGCGGCCTTTTCGATTTCGTCAAGCCGTTTGTGGGTCTTTTCCTCCGGCTGGGTTTCAATTTTTAGCAAAGAGACGTTGCCCAGCATGCTGGTCAATAAGTTATTGAAGTCATGAGCGATACCACCAGCAAGGACGCCCAGGGACTCAAGCTTTTCAATTTTTAGCATTTCTTCCCGGGATTTTTGGCTTGTTGTAATGTCCCGGAACACAAGGACAACCCCTATAGTTCGGCCGTTACGGTCAATAATGGGGGCGCCGCTGTCTGAAATGGTATATTCCAGACCGTTTTTTGAAATCAGCACGGTCTGATCGCCCAGTGTCGTGATGGCATTGTTTTCAATCACCTTGGCCACCGGATTTTCGCAAGGCTCGCGGGAAGACGCTTCGATAACCTGAAAAACCTCGGACAGATATCTGCCCCGGGCGGCGTCCTGGCTCCAGCCGGTGAGATTTTCGGCTACCCTGTTAATCAATGTGACGCGTTCTTCGATGTCAGTCGTAATGATTCCGTCGCCAATGCTGTAGAGCGTTGTATCCAGCCTCTCCTTCTCCGCTGCCAGAAGATTTTCTGTATGCCTACGTTCGGTTATATCTCTGGCAACTGTACACATCAGCTTCCGTCCATTGATAGAGCCAAGGGTATTACAGCATTCCGCTTCCAAGTGCTTTCCGTCGGCACAGCGCATTCGAATCTCGTTCGTGTAAGAGAAGCCGTCATTCTTATGGTTGAAATAGTGCCGGTAGGTGTTGAGATCAAAATGTTCGGTAAAACGGGTCATGGCCATATTTTTCAGCTCTTGGGCGTAATATCCTGTCAACGAAACCGCCGCCTGGTTTAAATCCAGAATGTTTGTATTGCCATCCATGATAAAAATGGCATCTCGGGAGCTGTTGAGTATCATTTGATACCGCTCTCTATTTGTCCGGAGATCTTGTTCACCGGTGTCCATAAGAAAGACCAGAAAGAAGAAGAACCAGGCGATCGGCCAGATCGCATCAAGATAGTTTTCACTCGGCGCAAGGCCGGGATGCGATATAAGCCCCGACCATTCAAGGCTGTTGACCAGGTACTTGGAAAGGCTGACCGCCAGCAGTATACCCAGAGCAATACGGATATTTCGTATAAATGCCCGGCGAGTGCCCACCCAGAAGTAACCGAATGCAAAAATGGCGCCAGCAAGGCCGACAAGTTCAAAGACCGTTACAAAATTCATTGGCCGGGGGTATCCTTCTTTGTGTCCACGTATACAAGCCGGCACCAAATCGCCAGTAAGATGCCGCTTAAGGCGCTGGCGAAATGTTGGAGGAAATTGAGGGAAGGGTATAGGTAAAAGTGTTCAAATACGGAAAAGGCCGAAGCGGCAAAGACGAAAACAAAGCAGAGGAAAAGGAGGCTGAAATTTTGGATTCTTTTGAATTGATGCCACTGCAAAAACACAAAACCCATGACCAGACAGCTGATAATCAGCGAGATGAATTCGTGCACTGCCATGCCGCTTTGCCCTCGCAATAATTGGTGGTGGCTAAAGAAATCCTAGTAGTTGATGGCTTCGTAAAAAGTCCAATATCTGTGTTGCGCTGCATTCCTCGGAATTTCACGTACAGCTAAGTACGCTGCATTCCTCGGAATTTGCGCGCCTTGATCTTGAACTTTTTTCTTTGCCATCTTAAAATCGACTTTTTACGAGCTTGTCAGTAGTTTTTTTATGCGAAATTTTTTTTATGTGCAAGTAATTATTTGTTTTATCGATAGGGCACCCGGCCATCCTAAACCCGGATAATCGATTCAGAAGGGGCGGGTTAATCGATTTCGGATTCTGTTATGGACGGATCGGATAACAGTTCGATGCCAATCCGGCTCTCCGTCGTCTCATAAATATTTACGCCAAAGCCCTCGAACTGGGTTAACAGAATTTTGTCGGCCAGGCCCCGGGGGCTGCCCTCATATTTGATGGATAGGATGGCTTTGTTTTGGCGACGTTCCTCGGTCTGCAGGGCCGTAACCCCCTGGATATGGCGCAGCGTTTTTCTGAAACGGACAAGCTCCGGCAGAATATCGCCTTCACCCTTTACCTCGATCTCCAGCCTTCCGCCTGACTGCGCTTGCTGTTGCCACGCCGTGGAGATTTTTTCAGCAAGAACGTTCCCGATCCGATAGCCGGCGTTTGAAAGGGCTTGACGGCTGCCATCCCTTATCCGTCGACTGGCCGATGTCTCAGTTTGCTCGGCAGTGGCGATGATTGATTCCGTTTGGGTGGCAACGGCAGTCAGTGAGATGCTTCCTCGGAAGGTTTTGATGTTTTCCCCCCTTTTGTTTCGGGTCTCTGTCGCCGTTGCATTGCCGAACACGACCACATCGGCCTCGGCCCGCTGCCCCAGGGTAACGGCTTCGGCTGCCGTCAGATCCGCGGAAAGCTCCAGTTCGGAAAGGATTTCATTTTGAGGCAGCCTGCGGTGATCGATAACCGGGAAGCCCTTTTTCCAGAATACCTGTTTTATGGGCTTGATCGCTGCATTTTGTGCAAGAGCGCTCCTTTCGCTGTGCCACCAGTAGTGGCGGGAAAGATCACCGGCATGCTTCTCAGCAATCAGAAAAAGCGTTTTCGGCAGGGCCTCTGCCGCCATGGTGATGCCCAGGTCCTTGAGCAGGCTCTGGATTTTGTCTGTTGACACCGTCGTCCGGATAAGTACGCGATAATATGTGCCGGTATCGACTTCTTTCAAAACCTGATAGCTCTGGGTGAAATCCCGTCTGTGGTCATAGAGTTCGGCGCTGATCGTTTCAAAGTCGGACTTCAGATGCTGCCGGGGAATCATTTCAAGGGCCGCCGATTCCACCGCAGAAAGCAACCCCTCGGCTATCGCCGCGTTGCGGGCGCTGGTAACGTTGTCATAGATTCGGCTCGATCCGATGACGGCAATTCTTTTATCAGCGGCAAAAACCGTCTGCGCCATACCGGTGAAAAGAAGCAGTGCGGCTAAAAGCGCGGTGGCGAAGTGGACCCAAAAGGTTCTCAGAGAGAAGGCGTTGGCCATTTTTAATCCCCTGTTGGCATTTGAAATATCGTATGGTTTGCTAAGATGCCCGGTAACATACGAATAATGAGATTAACTGCCCCGGCTCAGGGCATAATCGGCGATCATTGAAAGTGTCCGCCGGGTTTCGTCCTCCGGGAAGGCGCTAATGATGTTTTTTGCCTGTTTTACATGGCTTTTCGCGATATCCTGAGAATAGGCGATGCCGCCGTAGGAATCAATAATTTTCACCAGCTCCTGGAAATCCCCGGACGAAAAGGTGGGGCCTTGAATAATCTCCACCATTCTTGTCCGATCTTTTCCATTCGCGCAGCTAAGCGCGTAAATAAGCGGCAGCGTCAGCTTGCCCTCCCGAAGATCCGCGCCTACGGGTTTGCCCAGGGTCTCGGTCTCAGCGGTATAATCCAGAAGGTCATCGGCAATCTGGAATACCATGCCGAGGTGGTAGCCGTAATCTGAAAGCCGTTTTTCCGTTTCCGCCGGCGCACCGGCGAGTATGGCGCCGGTCTGGCAGGCGCCCTGGATCAGAAAACCGGTTTTGCGCCGGATGACCTCCATGTATTCGGATTCCGTAAGATCGATGTCACCTTTGCGGGTGAGCTGTTGAATTTCTCCCTGGCACATGCTTTCCGTGATCTCTGATATGATTCGGATAATTTTCGGGTTTTCCGTCCGGGCCGCAATGGCAAGGGCGCGGGCGAGCAGAAAATCACCGACCAATACCGTAACCGGCGCCCCGAAAACGGCGTGGGCAACCGGCTTGCCCCGGCGTATGGCGGCGTCATCGACGACATCGTCATGGAGCAGCGTGGCGGTGTGGAGAAATTCAACGATCGTTGAAAATTTGATCACAAACGCGTTTTCATGCCCGCATAATCTGGCGCAAAGGACATTCAAGAGGGGGCGCAGTCGTTTGCCGCCGCTGAATATCAGGTGCCCCGCGGCTTCAGAAACCAGCTCCAAATGGGGGGTCAGGTTGTTGTGCAGGGCGGTTTCAATATGGTTCAGGTCCGGAGTGATCCGCGCCAGCAGTTCATCCCTTAAATCGGGCATTCAATTTCTCCTTTAAGATCATACGCATACGCCTCCTTGAGGCGGACGTTCAAAAAATCGCCCACCCTCAGGTCGGGCGATTCAATGTAAGTGATGCCGTCGACTTCAGGCGCCTGAAATGCCGTTCGACCTACATAAAGATTATCATCAATCCGCTCCTCCACAAGGGCTGAGCAAATGTTTCCGAGCCGGCTCCGATTTTTCTCGAGCGAGATCTCCGCCTGACGCGTCATCAGCCGGTCATATCGCTCACGGGCAACGGAGGCGGGGATATGATCAGGCAGACGATGGGCGGCAAGGTCCTCGGCATCAGAGTAAACAAACCCCCCGGCATGATCAAACCTTACGGCCTCTAAAAACTTTAGCAGCCGTTCAAAGTCGGCGTCGGTCTCGCCGGGGAACCCCACCAATATGGTCGTTCGAAGCGTTGCCGCCGGGATGGCGGAGCGGATGTTTTCGATCAGCTGTAAAAGGTCTTTTTCCGTGTACCCGCGTCCCATGCGCTTCAAAACCCCCGGGCTTACATGCTGCACCGGAAGATCAAAGTAGGGCGAAATTTCTGAATATCTTGAAACCGTCGCGATTAGGGCATCATCGGTATGATCCGGGGACCCGTAAAGAAACCGGATCCGCACGTCAGTGGAAATGCCGGCCAGGCGATCCAGCAGCGCGGCAAGGCTTTGTTTCGGCTTCAGGTCCTGACCATATGCGGAAGTGTCCTGGGCGATCAGCACAATTTCTTTATAGCCTTTCGCTATAAGGGCTTTTGCTTCGGCGACAATGTCTGGCATCTCCCGGCTTCGAAGCCTTCCCCTGAGTTTCGGAATTATACAGTAGGTGCAATGCCGGTTGCATCCGTCGCCGATTCGAAGGTAGGCGACTGGATAGGTTGACGGCTCTCTGCCGGCATCATGGGTGGGCAGAACGCGGGCCTCCGGCGGCGGAAGGATACAGCTGCCGGCTTCGAATTCGCCGTTGATGGCCTGAAGAATCTGGTCATAGGCGCCTGTCCCCAAGAATACATCGACTTCGGGGAGGGCCCCTGCAATTTCTTCCCGGAACCGTTCCGGCAGGCATCCCGTGACAATCAGCCGCCTGCAGACGCCGCTGCGTTTATAGGCGGCAAGGCCCAGAATGGCGTCAACGGATTCATTGATGGCCGATTCAATGAAGCTGCATGTGTTGATGACGATGACCTCCGCCTCGGCCGGCACCGAGGTAATTTCAGCCCCCGATTTTTTGACGTCTGCAGCCATGGTCTCGCTGTCAACCAAATTCCTTGCGCAGCCCAGGGTGTGGATATATACGGCCATTGCAGTCAACTGGGTGCAATCCATCGGGGGGTTGCTATTCGCCCTTGAATTGCGGTTTGCGTTTTTCTGAAAATGCGGCCATCGCCTCCATCAAATCATCGGACGGGATGATATTGGAGCTGATCGAGGCGACATAGCTCAGGCCTTCCTCTACCGTTTTGCCGACCCCGTAATTCAAGACGTCCTTCGACGCCTGTACCGCAAGGGGCGAGTTCCCGGCAATCTCATCGGCCATTTCTTTGGCCCCGGCCATAAGCGCATCATGGCCTTCATAAACCTCGTTGACCAAAAGGATATCCTTGGCCCGCTTTGCATCAATCAGTTTGGCGGTGTAGGCCAGCTCGCGGGCGATCCCCTGGCCCACGATCAGGGGAATACGCTGCAGGACGCCCACATCGGCAACAAACCCGACGGCGGCCTCTTTAAGGGAGAACTGGGCGTCTGAGGAGCAGATGCGGATGTCACAGGCGGTTATCATATCCAGGCCGGCGCCGATGCAGTAGCCGTGGACGGCAGCGATTACGGGTTTTCTGCACCATTGGATACAACTTATGGCGTCCTGAAGGGGGCGGATCTTGTTGATGAGGCGCCATTTGACGCCGCCTTTCTGGGCCTCCATGAGTTCGGAGAGCTCTGAGGACATCCCGATCAGGTCGATGCCGGCCGAGAAGCAGGGCCCTTTACCGGCAATGATCACCACCCGGATGTCGGGATCCCCGTCTAAATCTTTGAAAATCGGAACGCTCTCCTTCCAGGCGGGCGGGTTCATGGCGTTTTTCTTCTCCGCCCGGTCGAGATAGACCCAGGCAACCGGCGGTTTTTTGACCACCTCGTAGAATTCATATGCGCCCATCTGCTTCTCCCCCATTTGTTTCTCCTTTGATACGGTTTTTAAAGATTCGGTTCGGCGAGGCTATCAAGTAAATTTCAAATTAAAAAACAGATATGCCTGTTGAGTCAAGAATTTTTATTGTATCTTCCCCCTTCCTGCCCGATCGTTCGTTTCCCGCCGGATATGGGGGTTGATTTGCCGGTTAACGTGCTTATTATTCTACTCTAAACCTAAATTGAGCGTTTCAATTTTTTGAAGATTTAATTTTTATTTTATTTTCAGGATATTGGAACATTTTTAAATCAAAAAATTTGAAACCCTCCGGGATTTCCAATTTCACCGCATCTACTGCGTCAAATGATGTCTCGCATAGGCGCCTATCGCTCGACATCATTTTCCTTGTATCTGCGGTAAACTTGAAAATCGCT
>JAGXLR010000170.1 GCA_018334555.1 Desulfobacterales bacterium | reverse complement strand
CAGGCTTTCCCTTTCCAGATACGGCGACAGCGGGAGCACGACGTCGGCATACCATGCGGTATCGCACCAGGTAAACGTAATGGAGACCAACAGGTCCAGATTATCAAAGATTTGTTTCAGGTGATCCGGGTCCGGATAGCCCATCAGCGGATCATGGCGAAAGGCGATATAGCTTTTGACCGGGTAGGGCGCCTGGGTCTCCATCGCCTTATAGAGCAGATGCGCCAGGCCGGGCCCCTGTTCGAAATGCGGATACAGCCATCCGGCCCCATCCGCCCGCTTCTCTTCGGGTTTGGGGAAAAGCTCCTGAAACGTTTTCAGGCCCTTTCGCCCCACATCGCCTACCTTGCTGACATGCGGCAGCCCGCCCTTGGCCCCGAAGGAACCCAGCAGGGCATTGATGATATAGATCGAGCGGCAGATATAAAAAGAGTTGGTATAGCGCGCGGTCATCCAGCCCGGATGCCAGATAACGGACGGCATATCCTGTGCCAGCGCCTCGACGAAACGGGTAATCCGCGAGGCGGAAATACCGGTTTCCGCCTCCGCCCATGCCGGGGTGTACTGGGCGGCAAACGCCTTTAGGGCATCCAGATCCTGAATGTAGCGATCCGCATACGCCTTGTCGTAGAGATCCTTTTCCAGCAGTTCATGAATCACGGCCAGGTTGAAGGCATAGTCGGCTCCCGGCCGGATAAGAAAAAACCGGTCCGCCTTGGTAGCTGAAATACTGGCACGGATATCAATCACCGTCAGCTTGCACCCGTTGTCCAGGGCGTCTGTCAGGTCGTTGACCTCCTGGACGGCAATCGACTCGAACACGTTTCTTAGCTGCAGGACCACATGCCTGGCCGACTTGAAATCATAGGCCACATCTTTACGGCCGAGACCCGTCAGTGACTGATTGGCATGATGGACATTCCTGGCGCAGGAACTGTCATGGTTGCAGTAGTTGGGCGAGCCCAGACCCCTGAGAAATGCGCGGTGAAAATCCCGGAACGGACCGCCCCGATCCGACAGGGCGATGCTTCGGGCGCCGTATTGATCGATTGAGGCTTTTAGTTTTTCCGCCGTATAATCCAGCGCCTCTTCCCAGCTGACCGCCCGCCATTTGCCCTCACCCCGCTCTCCATTGCGGATTAACGGCTGCTGAAGCCGTTCATCATCTTCAACAAGGGCTTTTCCGGCCACGCCGCGGGCGCAAAGGGATGTCTTCATACCGGGTGCATTGGGATTGCCGCTCAAAAATTCAATTCTGCCGTCCTTCACCTCCGCCACCATCGGGCACCGGGCCGTGCACATGCCACAGATCGTATATATTTTCTCAGTCGACATCGGGGCTCCTTTACCGTTGCATTAAAAAAGGCCTTATTAACACCACTGACTCTACAGCACAATCGTGTATTGCTGTCTGAATATCCGAAATAACCCGGAGATCGCTGTGTATAACATAGCCGTAATATTTTTTTATGCAAGCTAGGAATTGGCGGATGCGCTTGGCTTACCCCCCCTGCAAGGCTTTGCCCTGTCACCTTTTCCCTTTCCCCTCTTATTCGGACCCGGCCCGCTGCAGCCGGATTTTTAAAAATTCCAGCATATCATGCGGATTTTTTGATTCATGCCACCGGCCGTTGGCAAATGCGCCGTAATCCGCCCCGCCCATGGCGGAGGCGAACCGCGTGGAATTGGCATAAAACAGCCACTGTTCGACCCATTTGCGCTCAAGGGGCCCGTTAAACAGCCCGTCCGCCTGATCCACGGCCTTTTCCCGCCAGGCCTTCAACATGATCCGGGTGGCCGCCTTTGTCTGATGGTTGGTCGTTTCTATTGTATGCTCAAACCGTTCGAAGTGGCCGTCCACCCAGCCTCCGGTATGACAGGATTGACACACGCCCTTCATGGTCCGGGTGCGCTTTTGCTGCTCTTTTTTCGAAATCAGGTATTGGGCGGCCGGCGTTGCGTCCAATGCGGTGGGGAGCGGCTGGCCATCCTTGTTTTTTATGATGGTGGTATCCGCCTCCTTCGGATGGGCATGGGCATAAACCGGACCAAAGATCCGCCACGCCAGGCGATCATTCATCTGATGGGTCCGTTCCGCCCGGGGCCGTCCGTTCGGGCCTACCAGCGTGCTGATATGGCAGGCGGCGCAGGTGGGAGCGGTGAAATCCCTGCCGATCGTCCAGGGCACGGCTTCAAAATCCCAGTCCCCCCCATGTCCCATGGAGTTAAAGATGTTGCCGTGCTTGCTCACCTCGTAGACCTTGTACGCCGGTACATCCGGGCCCTTATGACATTCGGAGCAGGTATAGGGCTTTCTTGCCATCTCGATGGCAAACGTGTGGCGGGCATGACAGGCCGAACAGGACCCCTTGCTGCCGTCCGGATTGATCCGACCGACCCCCTGGTTCGGCCATCCGCTGATCGAGGGGAAATCCATAGGGCCCATGTCGGTATCCCGGGTCTCCATCTTCTCCACCGACAGATGCGTCCCGTGGCAAAACAGGCAGGAATCGCCGTTTGTCAAATCATCCGGTACACCCTGCGAAAGGGCCATATCCGCAAACTTCAGGGGGCCGTTGGCCGCCTTCATCAAATCGGCATAAACCGGATTGTCCTGCAGATTCCCATAGGCCTCGGCCATCAGGTTTTTGGAATACTGTTCGCGTTCAACCGGGTGGCAGGCGGCACAATCGCTCGGCGTTACCACCGTATGGACCCTTGCGCCCTGATGATTGAACGTATCCTTGTGCTTGTCCGGATTCATCGTATGGCATTCCGCACAGCCGACCACGACATTGGAAAGTCCATCAGGTACGCTCTCAAACGAAACCCGCCGCTCGAGCGCCGGCTTTTCCTGGGCCTCTGCCGGCGTCACACGGGCCATACGGCTTTGGGCCCAGTTTTCATAAATGTTGGGGGTCATATTTCGATGGCACGCCAGGCAGCCCCGGCTGGCCCCACTTAAATTTTCGATATCCCCGCAAAACCCTGCAGAAGCGATGAGTAACGACAAACCTGTGACCAGTATAAGAATCCAGTTGACGGTTTTCATGGGCTGCCTCCATTTTTGGTCCCGGTTGCTGTATTATTTGCCTTTAAACCCCGGCCTTCGCTTTTCAAACATGGCGTTTAGGGCCTCCATGTGGTCGTCGGTATGATGGCAAAGCGCCTGATAGGCGGCGGACTGATCCAACAGGTGCCGGAGGGTCATGTCCTGGCCGGCGTATAAAAGCCGCTTGGCCATGCGCAGGGCCTCGGGCGGCTTTTCAGCGATGCGCCCGGCCAGCTCGCGGGCTTTGTCCATCAGCTCCTCATGGCCGACGCAGTAATTGATAAGCCCGATCTCAAGGGCCCTTTCGGCATCAATCACATCACCGGTAAAAGTGAGTTCACAGGCCCGGGCCATACCGACCACCCGGGGCAGGAAGTAGGCCCCGCCGTCGCCCGGGATCAATCCTACGGAAACAAACGTCTCCCCGAATTTGGCCCTTCTTGAGGCGATCCGCATATCACACATCAGGGAAAGATCGCAGCCGGCGCCGATAGCCGGACCGTTTACCGCCGCAATGGTGGGAACGCCGCAGCCGTATACTGCAAGCGGGATCCGCTGGATGTTTTCGCGATAGCCCTCCATGACCTGGGCCGGGGTGCCGGCAAACATGCCCTTTTTTTCGGCCATATCCTTCACATTGCCGCCGGCCGAGAATGACGGATCCACTGCGGTGATGATCAACACCCGGCAGTCCGGGTCGGCGTTCACACGACCCACGGCATCCTCGACCTCCGCGATGATTTCCTTGCCGGTGATGGCGTTGCGGATATCGGGCCGATTCAGCGTCAGGGTGGCCACTGCCGCCCGGCTCTCAAATAGAATCTCCTGGTATGCCATGATTATTATTCCCTTTCCCAGTTGCCCGGGTTCATAATCCCCTTGGGGTCCAGAAGCCCTTTTACCCGCTTGATCAGTTCGGCCGTATTCGGATCCATCTTCTCCAGCACCATCTGCTGTGCGGGTTTTTCCCCTTTCCATATCATACCGCCCAACTCCAGGGTGACCCGGTTGGAGTCCGCAAGCGCCATCTGCGCCTTTTCTATATCCGTTTCATCGGCCCGGTTGAATGAATAGTTGAACCCGAACATAATACTGTTGCCCAAAAGCACCTGGTGGACATAGGAACAGATCATGCCGTATCGATGCGCGATCTCTATGCCCTTTCGCCATGCTTCGGGGACTTTATCGATGGGCAGGATGGCCCCCGTATACTGGAATCCCCCGCCCTGCCTGAAATCCGCGGCCAGGGCCGCCAGGGGCGGCACATCCAGAAACCGCTTTTCAAGCGCCGGATGCAGATCTTCGACGAATTGAATCGTTTTCCTGCCTTTGAATTGCTTAAACAGATCCTTATAAACTTTTTTCTTAAAATCAATCTCTTCTTTAAAATGCCCGGATACGATGACCACCAGGAACGCATGGTTCATCCAGTCCGGCTTTTCCTGGGTGATCAGAAAAAAGTCCTCGGCCAGATCCAGGTACATGACCTCAAAAATCGCCTCCGGCAAAAGGTCGATGTCATCGGTTTGAAAAACCATGACTTCACGGAATGCGGGCTTTGGGAAAAGTTTGATCGAGATTTTGGTGACAATGCCGGTGGTCCCGTACCATCCGACAAAGAGTCCGGCGAGCTCGGGCATGGGCCCCCTTGTGAACCACTTCCGATCCAGCGCGCAGGAGCCGATTCGGGTAATCTCACCGGTCGGGAGCACGACTTCCATGCCACCGATCATATCCGAATTCACCCCATACCTGGGCGAGATATGCCCGTGGCCCTGGATCAGGGTGTTGGCCGTAACCGTTGCGGTCGGGGGCGCCTCCGGCGTCGAATGCTGCAGGCGGGGGTGGTTTTTCTTCAGGTATTCCCTCAACGCCCCCTGGGATACGCCGGCCTCGATAACCGCATACCGGTTCATCTCGTCCACTTCAAGGATCCGGTCCATTCTTTTCATATCCAGGACGATGCCGCCGCGTTGGGGCACCACCAGGGCTGACAGGGCAAGCCCCCCGCCCAGGGGGGTAATCGGAATATCCTCGCTGCCTGCCAGGCGCACGATCTTCTGGACCTCTTCCGCAGTTTTCGGCAAAACGACGTAATCCGCCCGTCCGGGCGGCTGGGCGCCGGAATCCCGGGAGTAGAGATAAAGATCCGCCGCGCTGTTCGATACCCTGTCTTTTCCGACAATCTCCACTAATGAACTATATATGCCCATGGTATCTCCCTGTATTAAAGACCGCCTCTGTGACCAGTTCCGAGAGCTCGCGGACCTGAATCCGATCCTCCAGGTTTTGGGATTTAACCGCATCTTCGAGCATCACCGTACACATCGGGCAGGCGGTAACTAGAATTTCCGCGCCGGTATCAGCCGCCTCCCTCACCCGGACGCGGGCCGAAGTCTCCGGGCCGCTGCAAACCAGATCGGTAAAAAAATTGCCGCCGCCACCGCCGCAGCAAAGGGCATCCGCCTTGCAGCGCCCCATCTCCACCAATTCGATACCGGGCAAAAGCCCCAGGATCTGCCGGACGGTTTCATAATCTTGGTTGTGGCGACCCAGATAACAGGGGTCGTGATAGGTGACCCGCCGTGACGGACCGGAATCCGGTTGCTCCGATATCCCGGTCCCGGTTAAAAGGGAGATCAGCAAATGCGTATAGTGAAAAACCTGAAACCGGCCGCCCAATTCGGGATAATCATTTTTGAATGCATTATAGCCGTGGGGGGAGAGGGTAATCATCTTCTCCACCCCCAATTCCTTGAAAACCTTTATGTTTTGCTCCGCCAAATGCCTAAAGAGCTCTGTTTCTCCAAGGGCCCTGGCCTCGTTGCCGTCCGGGCCTTCCCGGGCCGCCAGGATACCGAATGAGGCCCCCAGTCTGCCCAGCAGTTTCGCGGCCGATCGGGCGATTTGAACCCCCCGCTCGTCAAACGAGCCCACATCCCCGATATAAAAAAGATACGCCTGGTTCGCGTATTTTTCGACGCCGAGATCCGCCGCCCAATCCCCCCGTTTTTTCTGGGGCATCTTGTAGGGGTTGCCGTGCTTATAAAGCGTGGTCAGATAGTCCCTTACCGGCGGCGGCAGGCTTCCCTGCTCGACCATTTTCTCCTTGGCCGCGATAAAAGCCTGCAGTATCTGATCCTTGAATTTGGGGAAGATGCAGTGCTCGACGCAATTGTTGCAGGTGGCGCATGAGAAAAGGACCTCCTGAAGGCGCTCATCCGCCTCGACCGCCCCGTCCAGCCAGGCCCTTATCAGCCACATGCGGCCGCCCGGGGAAAACGACTCGAAACGGTATCGCAAATAGGCGGGACAGTTGATATCCGAATAGTCGCCGGGCAGCTTGCAATAGCCGCATCGAAAACACCGGTGAAGAATCTCCTCGTGTCGCATTATATTTCCTTCCGGATCTATTCTTCTATATAAAACCGCCACGCACAGTACCACTCTTCCGGATGCGGGTCCGGCGGGCAGCCGATACACTCGGTTTTGATGCGATCGTCAACGGAGCGGGCAAAATAGGTGTATTCCACCAGGCC
>JAGXLR010000169.1 GCA_018334555.1 Desulfobacterales bacterium | reverse complement strand
AAAAGCTTCATCCGCAGATCATGCATGACTTGTTGCCCGATATATTCCATCATCATGACCTGGATAAAGCTGAAGACGAAATTCAAGAGGACGATGACCAGCAGGACGGCGGCGATATAGCCGATCCCGGTCATATCGGAGCGCCTGAGGCGGGAGACGGTGTCCGGCGGCAGTTCGGAGAGGCTCTTATAGTCGATCCGGGCCGTTTCCCCGGATACCTGGAATTTTCCCGGATAGGCGGCAACAATGGATTTGATATCCGGGTCGGAGAGGTCTATCTCCAGGCGGCGTTCCTTGTTCTCACTCTGCCGGTCTTCCTGGCGGTAGCCGGGAACAATATAGGTGTCTATGGCGATTTTGGTGGCATACGGGATGGCCAGCTCAAAGCCGGTAATGCAGATCATGAAAAAAACCGTAGCCAGAAGCAGCAGTCGATACGGACGGATAAACGGATAAAGGCGGCGTATGAGCCGGATATCCCGGGCTTGGCCGAGCGTTTTTTCGGTAAATGCCGTATCCGTGTGTTTCTGCATGGCTATGCGTCCGCCTCCAGGCTTTGCAGCTGATGGGTTCTGGCGTAATAGCCGCCGTTGGCGATCAGCGTTTCATGGGTACCGGACTCGATGATCCCGCCCCGGTCAAGCACAAGTACGTGGTCGGCATACTGGACCGCCGGAATGCGGTGCGATACGATGATAATGGTGCGGCGGCCGGAAAGCAGGCGCAGGGTCTCGATAATACGGGCCGCGGTTTCCGTGTCCACCTGGCCGATGGGATCGTCCATCAACAGGATCGGGGTGTCGTGGACCAACGCCCGGGCCAGCATAATCCGTTGTTTTTGTCCGCCGGAGAGAATCGCGCCCTTCTCCCCGACAACGGTATCCAGTCCGTTCGGAAATTGGGCTATGGTCTCATCGAGGGCGGCCGCGCGGACAGCTCGCCAGATTTCATCATCGTCTGTCGTTTGGCCGAAGCCCACATTTTCCCGGATGGTGCCGGAAAACAGGAACGGCTCCTGGGAGACGAATCCGATGTGCCGCCGCAGATCCGCGAGCTTGAGCCGCCGGATATCCGTGCCGTCGATGGTGATGCGGCCGCCGGTCGCGTCATAGATCCGGGGGATCAGCTTCAGGAGGGTGGTTTTGCCGCTTCCCTGGGGCCCGACAATGCCCAGCATCCGGCCGCTGGGGACGCTAAACGATAGCCCGTCGATCACGTTCGGGCCGGCCGGGGAGTGGGCAAAGGATACCCGATCAAAGGCAATATTTCCCTCGAGCGCCTTTATGGGCATCGCCCCCGCTTCGTCCGTGATATTCGGGCGGGTCTGCAGAATTTTATTGATCCGATCCAGGGACGCCGCCCCCCGCTGGATAAGGTTGGTGACCCAGCCCATGGCCATCATGGGCCAGGTCAATAGATTCAAATAGTTGATAAAGGCCACGAAATCCCCGGCCGTAATAACGCCGGTGATGGTTTGCCGGCCACCAAGAAAAATCACGATGGTCAGGCTGATATTGGTAAACAGGAGCATCATGGGGAAAAAGCTGCCCGTAATTCTGATTAGTTTCAGATTCTCCCGGATATAGGCGCGCGAGCTCTTGGCAAGCCGCTGGTATTCGGGGGGTTCAAGATTGTATGCCTTGACGATGCGAATCCCGGAGAAGCTCTCCCGCGCCACCTCGGTCAGCTCGGAGAAGCTCTGCTGGACGCTGGTATAGCGGCGGTGCATTTTCTGGCCGAATTTGCGGGTAAAGAAGATGATCACCGGCATGGGGATCAGCGCAAACAGGGTGAGTTTCACATTAATATAGGCCATAAAGCCGATCGCCGCCAGCCCGAGGAAAACCGCGTCGGTAAATGCCACCATGCCCATGCCGACCGCCATGCGGATGTTGTTGATGTCGTTTGTGGCATGGGCCATCAGGTCGCCGGTCTTGACCCGGTCGAAATAATCGGCCGAAAGCGTCTGGATATGGTTGAAAAGGCGGTTTCGGAGGCCTTCTTCGACGACCCGGGAGGTGCCGATTAAAAAACGCCGCCAGACGAACCGGAGCAGCGCCATAAAAACCGGGATGAGGATAATTTCTCCGGCATATACGGCAAGCCCCGCATAATCGATGGAAAGGGCGGTCAGGTCGTCCACCGCCCATTTGATCACCCGCGGTATAAACAGCTGAAGGACATCCACGGCCATCAGGCAGAGGATGCCGATGATGATAAGTTTGCGCCGCCGGTAGAAATAGGGTTTTACAAGGCTGAATGACCGCATCGGTTGATTAGACTTTTTTATGTTAAAACAAATTGATTTTATGTTAGATAATGAATTACAAACAGAATCCAGGGTATAAAAAAACCAGCCACGTATCCGATGGATGTCAGGCAAACAAATATAGCAATATATACCTATTCATGCCGGCATTCAATGGGAGACAATCAGAAAGAGGGCGAATGACGTTCGAGAAAGCGACAGGGGCCGGATTAAGGAAATCCATAGGCTTGATCGGCCTTTTTTTCCTGTATCTTTTGATTCAAACCATGTGTCTGCCGGCTGCAGACGCGCAGCCGGGGCCGCCGGTACCGGCGGACAGCGGGAAGGGGCAATCTCCATACCAACTGCTGCACCAGTCCCTTCAGGAAAGCCTGACAGTTGAAAAGAATCAGCGGGAAGAACTCCTCGATCAGCTGGAGAAGGTCCGGGAATTTAAAAAGCTGTGCGAGGAGCGTCTGGATGCCTACCATATTCAGCTAATTGCCTATCGAAATATTCTTGTACTGCCGACAATTGAATCCTATGAGCTCCAGGAGGCCTACAGCCAGCACCAGGTCACGTTGAATAGGCTTGATGAGCGAGTTGCAGAAATAGAGGCCTCTCTTGCCGGGATGCGCGACAGGCTTTCAAAAACCGAGGACAAGCTGAGCTCCTATGCCGATCAAAAAGCTGAAATCCAGCAGGAGGCGGCCAAGGCCGAGTTGGCCGATAGGATCCGCAGGGAGCTCGGTCTGCTGACGGCGGCCGTTTCCGATCAGAAAAAGGCGTTGAAAGATATCGCGGCGATTTATGTCGGCCTCCTGGAACGCATTCGGGAGATTAAATTCGAATACGAGTCGGTTGCCGAACGGTTTGAGAAAAGAATCGCCGAAATGAAAGAGGCCCGTCTTCTGCAGCGAAGCGTCAATCCGCTGAGCCAGTTGGGGATCGAACGGATTCAGATTGAAGGCAAACGTCTCAAGAGAAAACTCATCCAGTTCTTTTCCCGGGATAACTGGCAAAATATCGGGGTGACCGATAAAAAGGGCTACACCCTGTTTGTCCTGTCGTTTTTCGTGCTGCTGGGCGCCCTGGAGGCGGTACTTCTATTCGTGAACCGGTTTTGCCTCAGGCTCAGGGACGGTTTTAAGCAGAGCGGTAAGTTCTGGCAGTACTTGGCCGTCCGCATGCTCCGTCGTACTTTGTTCCTTCTTGGCATTATCCTGTTTATATATTTTTTTCCTGTCAAACCGGCCTATGAATTTACGCCTTTGTTTGTTGCTTTAAAGGTGTTGGCGGACATACTGGTCCTGGTGCTTATGATCAGGTGGGGGATAAACTTTTTGTCGGTGCTCTGGTCGGATGCCGAGGCGCCGTTACCGAGGTTCCTCTATATCTATCTGAAATTTTTGGTCTACGGCGTCCTGGTATTCGGTATTATCTATTATCTGCTTGAGGCCGGATTGGGCGTTAACTGCGTGCTGCTGGTGCTGACCCGGCTCGTCTTCGAAACGGCCCTTCTGCTCTGGAGCTTTCTGTTCTGGCACCGGTTCCGCTTTTACGCGAAGGCATCCCAGCTCTCGGAATACCCCTGGTTTACCTACATCAAGCCCCTGCTTCCGGCAGCCGGATATTTGATCGTTCTGGTGGGGCTTTTTTTCGAGCTGATCGGTTTCGGGGCGGTGGCGACATTCTGGTACACCTCTCTGGGCAAAACCGCCGCCGTGATCTTGTGGATAGGCGTTCTATACATGGCCGTAAGAGAACTGGCGCTTTCAGGCGTATCCGAGGCGGCAGAGGAAGAACCGGAGCCGATGGAAGAAAAGCCCATGCCTATCCGGCGGCTTTTGATCCGGTTGAGTAAAACCGCGCTCCTGCTGCTTTTTGTGCTTGGCGTGCCAATAGCGTGGGGGGCGAAGGGGGATTACCTTGCGGATTTCTTTTTTGCCGTCAATTACCAGATCGAGCTCGGTGAAATGCGGATCAGTTTTCTGGATCTGGCCGTTGCGGTATTGATTCTGCTGTTGACCCATACCATCGTAATCGTCTGGAAGGCGGTGCTAAAAGATCAGATATTGGCGCACCGCGAGCTGGACCCCGGACTGAAAGAATCGATTACCACCATCTCCGGCTATGTCGGTTGGGTCATCGGCATCATGATCGTTTTCCGGGTTATCGGTATCAGCGCCGCCTCCCTGGCCGTCCTATTCGGGGCCGTGGGTATTGGGATCGGCTTTGGCCTTCAGAATATATTCAATAATTTTGTCAGCGGCATCATACTTTTGTTTGAGCGCCCCATTCAAGTCGGTGATGTCATCGAGATAAACGGTATCTGGGGGACGGTCACAAAGATCAACGTACGCGCCACCCGGGTTAAGACCTATGACAATGCGGATCTGATCATCCCGAACGCGGATTTTGTCAGTCGCCAGTTGACCAACTGGAGCTTCAAGGACGCCCGTGTGCGCCGGACGATTGATATTGGCGTGGCCTATGGCTCGGATACGGAGCTGGTCCGGGAGACATTGTTAAATATCGCGTCGAAGCATCCCCAGGTATATCCCCGGCCCCACCCGGAGGTGCTATTTTCGGATTTCGGGGAGAGCGCGCTAATTTTTAAGTTGCGCATATGGGTCCATATCAACTATTTTCTATCTGTGGAGACAGATATCCGGTTCGAGATCAACAGGCAACTTCAAGCGCTCGGCATCCAAATTCCGTTCCCCCAGAGGGATATCCATATTAAGGGCCAATCTAATGCCGCGTCCGGGGGGAACCCGACCGTGCCGGGGCCGGGCCTAGAGGAGCATTAAACAATGACTGGGCAGTTTATTTTATTGGTGTTGCTTCTTGTGCTGTCAGGTTTTTTTTCATCATCGGAGACCGCCCTTTTTTCCATCAGCAAGGCCAAGGCCAGGCACATGGCCAAGGAAACCGGCAGGTTGAATGCGTTGATTCTCCAGATGAAGGAGCGGCCGCATACGCTTCTAACGACCATCCTGATCGGCAACAATCTGGTAAATATTGCCGCTTCATCACTTGCCACGGCGATTACGATAAATATTTTGGCGGGACGGGCCTTTGCCCATGCCGTTGGGATCGCCACCGGCATCATGACGTTTTTGATACTGGTGTTCGGAGAGATTTTTCCCAAGACGGTAGCGACCCGGAACAATGTGGCGATCGCCAAAGGCGTCATCCTGCCGCTTTACTGGCTCTCATTTTTGTTCTATCCGTTGATTCTGTTTTTGAATTTTATCCCGAAAATTGCCGGGAAGTTCTCGAGCCCCCCCAATGTCACCGAGGAGGAGCTGATTACCTTTGTCGAATTCGTCCATGACGAGGGGCAGATCAATCCCGATGAGAAGGAGTTTATCAACAACATCGTCAAGCTCGACGATATCAGCGTATCGGAGATCATGACGCCGAGTGCGGACATGTTCGTGGTTGATAAGTCTGGCAGCCCAGACATTGACCGCATTATCAAGTCCGGCTACACAAGGATTCCGGTGATCGAGGGCGATATCGACCATGTGGTGGGAATCGTCAATATCAAGGACATGTTCCGTGAACACCCCGGCTCGTCGGATCGTCTAAGTGTTGCGCGTATCATGCGGGAGCCCTATTTTGTGCCTGAAAACAAGAAGCTGGACCAGCTGTTGAACCAGTTCAAGAAAAGAAAGGATCATGCCGCCATTGTGGTGGACGAATACGGCGAAGTCTCGGGTCTTGTCACCCTGGAGGACGTGCTGGAAGCCATTGTCGGTGATATCGTCGATGAAACCGACATCATCAAACCGCCGGTGGTTAAAATCCGGAACAAGGAGTGGCTGGTCCTCGGTGCGGCGGATATCGCAACCGTCAACGCCAAAATCAACATGAATATTCCGGAATCCCAGGATTACGAGACCTTCTCCGGCTATATTCTCGAGCAGATTGGTCGGATTCCGAGTGAGAAAGAACAAATCATCATCGATAAATACATCATCACCGTCAAGGAAATGGAGGGCCACCGGATTAAGGCCCTGAACGTTAAGCGAAAATAATTGATGGCTTCGTAAAATCGACTTCTAAGGAACTCGACAATATTTAATATTATTTTAGATGCTTTCGCTGTTGTCATTCCGAGGAGCGAAAGTGACGAGGAATCTTGATTGGTTAAAGATTTCTCGCTGCCGCTCGAAATGACAATGCGGATGTTTTTTAGAGTTACTTTCTGCAAAAATACCGCCGCGGCGGAATAAACCGCTTTTAACGTCAAGCGAAAATAATTGATGGCTTCGTAAAATCGACTTCTAAGGAACTCGACAATATTTAATATTATTTTAGATGCTTTCGCTGTTGTCATTCCGAGGAGCGAAAGTGACGAGGAATCTTGATTGGTTA
>JAGXLR010000168.1 GCA_018334555.1 Desulfobacterales bacterium | reverse complement strand
TGACGAGGAATCTTGATTGTTAAAGATTTCTCGCTACCGCTCGAAATGACAATGCGGACGCTTTTCAGAGTTACTTTCTGCAAAAATGGGGCGCCAGCGCAATAAATCGCTTTTTACGAAGCCATCAATTTTTATTTTATTTTTAGGATATTGGATCATTTTTTAAATCAAAAAATTTAAAAATCGCTCAATTTAGGTTTAACTATCGTGATAGCGGACGATTTCAACCGTAAGAAAAGGCAGAGGCAGAAAGCCCCTGCCTTCTGCCTCGCTTTGTTTGGCTATCCGTAATGGCGGTTTCCCTGTTAGGGCTCCTCATCCGGCTCGGGATCCTGCGCTTGAGAAGCCGGCGTATCAAAGGCGGGATCGATATCAGATGCCGGCTGCTCCGGTTCTTCGGCGGATTCGGCGGATTCGGCAGCGGATTCCTCGGTTGGGGCTGCCTCCTTACCCGATGCCGTTTCTCCTTCCTCTGAAGCGGCTGTCATATCACTGTTATACTTTTCCTGGAGATTCTCTTTCAGAATCTCACCCAAACTCGACGGTGCCGGCTTCATCTGGTTGACATAGTCTTCAAGCACGGCTTGTTCGTCTTCCACCTCAAGCTGCTTGATGGACAACCCGATGCGCCTCTCTTCGGTGTTGATATTGATTACTTTGGCATTCAGCGCGTCGCCGACATGGTACTGTCCTACCGGCGTTTTAACTTTTTCCTTGCTGATCTCGGAGACATGCACCAGTCCTTCGATACCCTCTTCCAGTTCGACAAAAATCCCGAAGTCGGTGACATTGGTAATGGTACCGCTGATCTCCGTACCCACCGGATAGCGATCGGCGACTGTCTTCCATGGATCTTCCGCCAGCTGCTTGACCCCCAGAGAAAACCGTTCATTATCCTTGTCGATATCCAGCACCTTCGCCTGTATCGTATCTCCTTTTTTATATATTTCGGACGGATGTTTGATCCGCTTCGTCCAGGAGATATCGGAGATATGTACCAGCCCGTCGATATCATCATCGATGCCGATGAACATACCGAAGTCCGTAATATTTTTTATTTTCCCCTCGATGGTGGACCCGACGGGGTACTTCTCGCTGATCACCTCCCACGGGTTCGGGACCGTCTGTTTCATGCCAAGCGATATCCGTCGGCTCTCCGGTTTGATATCGAGCACCACGGCTTCAACTTCTTCGCCGACGCTGACCACCTTGGAGGGGTGGCGAATTTTTCGCGTCCAGGACATCTCGGACACATGAATCAGCCCTTCGATCCCCTCTTCAACCTCGACAAATGCCCCGTAATCGGCCAGGCTGACGACGCGGCCGGTGACCTTGGTGCCGACGGGGTATTTTTCTTCGGCAAATGACCACGGATCGGGAACAAGCTGTTTCATGCCGAGGGACACCCGTTCGTTTTCCGTATCAAAGGATAGCACCTTGACCGTAATCGGATCACCGATGGCATAGAGTTCTGAGGGATGCTTCACGCGCCCCCAGGAAATATCGGTAATATGGAGAAGACCGTCAACTCCGCCGAGATCGACAAATATACCGTATTCGGTAATATTTTTAACAACGCCCTCCATCACCTTGCCCTCTTCAATCGCCGCCAGCGTCGCCGAGCGCTTGGTCGCCCTTTCCTCTTCAAGAATGGCGCGGCGCGAGAGCACAATATTGTTTCTTTTCCGATTGAACTTTAACACCTTGAAAGAAAAGGTCTGGCCAACCATTTCATCCAGATTCCTGATCGGCCGTAGATCGGCCTGTGACCCTGGAAGGAAGGCCTGGACGCCAACATCAACGGAAAAACCGCCTTTCACCCGATTGGTAATTACGCCCTCGATGGTGCCGCCGGATTCATAGACCTCTTTGATCGCTTCCCAGACTTTTACTTTGGCCGCTTTTTCTTTTGAAAGGATGACCCGTTCCTCTTCCTCATCCCACCATTCAACCATGACCTCGACTTTATCGTTTAGATTAATATCGAGGTTGCCATGGTCATCCCTGAATTCATGAATGGGAATTTGACCCTCGGACTTGTATCCGACGTCAACCAACACATAATCCTTGTCCATGGAGATAATGATCCCATTGACCACTTCGCCTTCCTGAAACTGTTTCAGGGATTCCTCATACATCTCCATTAACTGGTCCATACCGACTTCAGCGGCTGATTGCGCCCTTCCGGAGTCATCCGCCCCGGAAGCTTCGTCGGGTGAAGTTTGTGCCGCCCGGTCCGTCATCTCCGCTCCGACCCGATCTGACGGCTGGTTTTCAGAATTGTTTATAATGTTGTCCATTGATGTCCTGTCCCCCTTTGCCATAGTCTCTTTCCCGCTAAACGTAAGCGGGTTATATAAATTTGTTTGTTTAACAGAGCTTGTCTTAAAACTCAATGATTAATTTAACTCTATACAGAGGCCACCCATCCCATCATTTCGGCCACCACTTCGTCAACTGAAAGGTTTGTGGAATCTATGGTGACGGCATCCGCTGCCGGCTTTAACGGTGCGACATCCCTTGAGGCGTCATTCTCATCCCGCTTTTTCATATCAGCGGCCACATCTTCAAGAGTCTGACCGGCTTCCTGCAAAAGTTCCCTGTAGCGACGCATGGCCCGGGTATAAAGATCCGCTGTCAGAAAAAATTTGATATCCGCATCCGGAAATACAACCGTCCCCATGTCTCGGCCTTCAAAAACCGCGCTTTTTTCCGCCCCCAGCTGGCGCTGTACCTCTAGCAAGGCCCGCCGCACAACGGGACGGGCGGATACGGCAGAGGCCAGCATGGAGATTTCCGGGACCCTGATTTTATCCGAAATATCCGTATCCCCTGAATAAAGCCGGGTGCCGGCATCCGTTTTTACGACCCGCAGCCGGATATGGGCGCACAGGTTTTCAAGGGCCGCATCATCATCGGGAGCGATCCCCTTTTGCCCGGCCTCAAAGGCCACGCCCCGATACAGCGAGCCCGTATCCACATAGGCATACCCCAGCTTTTCAGCCAACCGGCGGCTGACCGTCGTTTTACCTGATCCCGCCGGGCCATCGATCGTTACGAGAAGTTTTTTCATCCTCCGGGCTCCTGCGCCGTTTTATCCATCACCCGCTCAAAGGCCTCTAAAAACCGTAGATTTTCCTGCCGCTTACCGACATTGACGCGAATATACCGGGGATAGCCATAGGATACCATGGATCGGATGATGACGCCCTCTTTCAGCATCTCCTGAAACACCCGGTCCGCATCCCGTTTGACATCGATCAGAAAAAAATTGGCCTGGGTGGGAAAACTGGTGACGCCCATTTTATTTAAAGCGGTCTGTAGAAAATCGAGCTCCGTCGCAACGAGCTCAAGGGTCTGATATAAAAAATCCTCGTCATCTAAAGCGGCAACGGCTCCGGCCTGCGCCAATGCACTGGTGTTAAACGGCTGCCTGACCCGGTGTAGAAGACCTGCCATCTCAGCGGGCATGACGCCGTATCCGATCCGGATGCCGGCCAACCCATAGATTTTTGAAAACGTACGTAATACGGCGATCGGCGGATTTTCGTCGATTAGCGAAAGCCCGTTCAGGCAAGACGGATCCCGGGCAAACTCGATATAGGCTTCATCCAGAACCACGGTTAAAGAGGGGGGAAGCCTTTTCAAAAACGCCTCGAACGCATCCTGCTTGATAAACGTGCCCGTTGGATTGTTCGGGTTATTGATAAATATCATACGGGTTTTTTCCGTGATGGCCGAGGCTATGGCATCGAGATCGACCGCGAGGTTGTTTAACGGCACGAAAACCGGGGCGGCGCCGACGCTTCTCACGAGAATCTCATACATCAAAAAAGACGGGGCGGTCATGACCGCCTCATCACCGGCTTGAAGCAACGTCCGGGCGAGCATGCCGATCACGTCATCCGATCCATTCCCAAGGACCACGTTATCCGGCCGTACATCGTGTTTTTCGGCAAGCTTTCGGGTCAAATAATAGCCGCTGCCATCCGGATATCGGTGGATGTCTTGCATCGATGCTTTCATCGCATCTACCGCTTTCGGGCAAGGGCCCAGCGGATTTTCATTCGAGGCGAGCTTGATGGAGCCTGAAATTCCATATTCCCGCTCCAGCTCCTCTATTGGTTTGCCTGGTGTATAGGGCTTAATGGATAAAATATATTCCGGAACCTTTAATTCCATTGGTTATTCCCCTGATCCTTATGCGGCGGCGCATGCGCCGACTCGTTTAGCGGCCGTGTTTTCCATCGGCGGTGCACCCAGAACCATTGCTCCGGGTACCGGCGAATCATGGCCTCGATCACCCGGTTGAACTGACGGGTATTTTTTTCCATATCCCGGTTTTTGTCGCCGGTCAAAGACAGCGGAATTTCCGGGCCGATTACCATTCGGTATTTATCGGCCTCCCGCACCAGAAATATGGGGATTACCGGTGAGCGCGTTTTTTGCACGATAAGCGCCAAACCCTTATTGGTACAGGCGGGTTTTCCGAAAAAATCGACAAACACGCCCGCCCGGCGTACGGAATTCTGATCCAGAAGGGTACCGACCAGTTGATTGTCCTGAAGGCTTCGCAGCACCTTTCGCATGGCGCTTGCCTTCGGAAAAAGCCGGGCGCCGGAGCGGCTCCGGAGATTGGCGAAGAACCAATCCAGCGGTTTAAAATCGAGCGGCCGGTAAATGACATTCATCGGATAGCCCAACACCCCCGCTGCATCGGATAAGAGCTCCCAGCTGCCCAAATGGCCGGTTAGCACCATAACGCCCCGGCCCTTGCGATACGCCTGTTGGAGATGGATCAGGCCGTCAATCCGAACATGGCGGGCAACTTCCTCAGGCGAAGATCGATACGCCCAGCCCACCTCAAACAGGACCCGAACGAGGTTGGCAAATATGCGCCTGGCCATTTGCCGGATTTCGGTCGGGCTTTTTTCACATCCGAAAACATAGGTCAAATTATCCAGCGCCACCTTCCGATGCCGGCGATCCAGTACGAACCACGCGTTTCCAAGCCCTCGGCTAAGCATTACCGCCTTATGGCGTGGAATCAGCCCGACAATCCGAAATGCCACGGATATGATATGGTATAGAAGGTAATCCACTATCTTTTCACCAGCCGCCCCGATTTTAAAACATAGAATACTTGTAAATTCAACCCTTTGATCCCGACCCGCCGGCCCGGCAGCCCGTACTTCGTATTGATTTTATTGCAATTAATACAAATCAGGATAAAATTAAACCTAAATTATTCATCAATCGGTTCAAAAGGAGAATATCAAAATGGCATCGGTTGTCGTACTCGGCGGTTGCGGGGCTGTGGGCAGCGTCGTCGTGCGGCGGCGCCCAATCGGAGATGTGGTGTCAAATTCTGGCCGATATTTTAGACCGGGATATCCGGCAGGTGGCGCATCCCATGCAGGCCAATGCCCGGGGCGCGGCTTTTATTGCCGCCGTTGGGCTTGGGGCTATCGATTTTTCGGATATCCCCGGGCTGATACGCTTCCAGCGGACGTATCGGCCGCAACCGGAAAACCGGGCAGTCTACGACCGGCTTTTTTCCATATTCCTTAAAATCTATAAAAAAAACCGCTCCATATATCGCCGGCTGAACGCCTCTTAGCGCCATACGGGCGGGTTTTCATTTTGAGTAGCGACATAAAGTTTTATCATCTGTTTCTTTTATCTCGCATAAATCGTAAAGTGCCAGAAGGAAAATAGTTTATGGCAATCTCAGGAATCGACATATACCGGGATATCCTTCCGCAAACCGACTGCGGCGACTGCGGTTTTCCAACATGCTTCGCATTTGCGACCATGGTCGTCTCCGAACAGGTGCCGTTGAGCAAATGCCCCCATCTCTCTGCCGAGGTCGTCGAACGCTACGAGAGGGAGTTGAAAAAACAGTATGCGCAGAAAAAATGGACCAGGCGGGATATGTCCGAAGATGCCCTGGTATGGGCCAAAGAGCGCTCTGCCTCAATGGCCGTATCCGACCTGCCCGGACGAATCGGCGGGGAACTCATTGAGTTAAACGGCCAGAGCGCCTTAAAGCTCCCCTACTTCAATGATCATGTCATTATTACCCCCGAGGCCGTAACAAAACCGGACGGGACGGCCCTGACCCGTTATGAACAGGTTTTTATCTACAATCATATGGCCCAGGGGGGCAGCTCCGAACCCGCAGGGAACTGGAAGGGTCTGGTTGAATTTCCGAATACCGTCTCAAAGATCAAATCCATGAAAAGCCATGTTGAGGCCCCGCTGGTTGAAGCCTTCAGGGGCCGGACGGGCAGTCTTTTGTCTGCGGCAAAGGCCATTGGCGGCGAGGATAAGACCGAAGCCTTTGCCAATGCGGATGCGGCCGTGCTTTTTCCCGCACTCCCCCGGGTGCCGGTGCTCTTGATGTTCTGGGATGAGGAGCCGGGCGAAGGGTTTGACGCCCAGGCCAAGCTGCTGTTCGATGAAACGATTGCCGAACACCTGGATATCGAATCCATCATGTTTTTAAGCGAACGCCTCTGCGAGCTGCTCTTTGCGCATGACAAGAAATGATAAAGTTCCCCCGGGCCGAGGCCGGGGACCGAACTTTGCAGTAACTTCTGCAACAGGTTAAAGGCACTGGAAGCTACTAAGGCACTGAGATACTAAGCTTTTAATTTTTTTAACCTTATACCCTATACCTGAAACCTGAAACCTAAGCGCCCACCA
>JAGXLR010000167.1 GCA_018334555.1 Desulfobacterales bacterium | reverse complement strand
GAAGTCCGAGGCCGGCAATCAAGAGAAACGATCCAAACCCGAATAATAGATATATAAGCCGCCGCTATGCCCGTCGCTCTAGACATTCCGTGCCAACGGCTCCGACCGGAGCAGGATGCGGATATCCCGATTCCCCGGTATATGACGCCCTACTCCGCCGGCATGGATCTCTGTGCGGCGGTATCGGAACCGGCGACGCTGGCGCCGGGGGAAATCGCCCTGATCCCCACCGGATTCGCCGTGGCCCTGCCGGCCGGCCATGAGGCCCAGATACGCCCCAGAAGCGGCTTGGCGGTCAAATACGGCATCAGCCTTATCAACTCCCCCGGTACCATCGATGCGGACTATCGGGGAGAGGTCAAAGTCGCCCTGATCAACCATGGCAAAACCGATTTTACCATTAATCGGGGCGACCGCATCGCACAGATGGTCGTTCACCAGGTATGTCAGGCCCGCATTACCCTGGTGGATACGCTTGACGGCTCAAGCCGCGATACCGGCGGATTCGGTCATACAGGGGTTTAAATGGCCGCCCCAACCGATCATCCTTTAGCCGCCATCCCCCCTCCGAGGCCAAACGGCGTTTCCATATGCATGCTGGGCAGCGGCAGCAAGGGAAACGCGATTTATATATCCTCCGGTGCGACCCAAATTCTGATTGATGCCGGCTTCTCCGGCACCGAGATCGAACGCCGGTTCAAGGCCCGCGGCCTAGCGCCCGATCAGCTGGACGCCATTGTCGTCTCCCACGAGCATCATGATCATTTAAACGGCGTCGGCGTACTCGCCAGAAGATACGATCTGCCGGTCTATATGTCGGCCAAGACCCAAGCCGAGGCGGGCCCCAGGATGGGCCGCATCAAAACCATCGCACATTTTGCCTGCGGAACAGATTTTTCCGTAAACGATGTGACCATCCATCCTTTTTCCACCTCCCACGACGCCTGTGATCCGGCCGGCTTCACTTTCCGCATAGACGGCCGGAAAATCGGCATCGCCACCGATCTGGGCATGGCCACGCAGCTGGTAAAAACCCATCTGAACGACTGCTCGTGCCTGGTTCTCGAGGCCAATCACGACACCCGCATGCTGGAGGAGGGGCCCTACCCCTGGCCGATCAAACAGCGGATCAAGGGCCGAACCGGACATCTTTCCAATGAAGCCTCAAAAGCGCTGTTGATGGACATCCTGCACAACGATTTGGCCCACGTGATCCTTGCGCATATCAGCGAAACGAATAATAGCCCGGATAAGGCGTTGAGCACGGTTGGCGAGCGGTTGGATAAAAACGCACCGAAGCTGACGATGGCGCTGCAGCATACGCCGTCTCCATTGATTTGTCTATAGATGGCGAATTTCCGGGTCCACAATCCCGCAAAGCCCGCCGAGGCCGCAAAGAGATAGTTCAAAGCGCTTCGCGCGCTGTTGGCTTTTGCGGGAGCTGCTTAACCCACAAGGATAGGGAGGGATCGCATGCTTTCGCTTTTCACCGATCAAATCCGCGTCGAATTGAAAACAGGGATTGACATCGTGGATATCAGCGATAGAATCAATCGCCTTATTGGCCGTGCCGGCATTGAAAGCGGCAGCGTCCATGCAACGGTCATCGGCTCCACCGGCTCGGTTACAACCATAGAATATGAACGCGGCGTGATCGAAGATCTCAAGCGGGCCATCAACCGGATAGCGCCCCCGGATATACCCTATGAGCATGAAAAGGCTTGGCATGACGGAAACGGCCACAGTCATGTCCAGGCGGCCATGATCGGCCCCTCTATTGTGCTTCAGATAAGGGACGCCCGGTTGCAGATCGGCACCTGGCAACAGGTAGTGATAATCAATCACGACAACCGGCCCAGAGAGCGAAAGATCGATATTTCAATAATCGGGGAAAAATCAGAATGAACAAGGCATTTTGGCCATGCGGCGTCGGCTGATGAAATACTTGCGCGCCGCCATTCAGTTTATTACCATCCTGCCGGCGGGTAAAACCGCCGCCTATCATCCGCGGGAGATGATCGCCTATTTCCCGGTGGTCGGCCTGATTCTGGGGTTGGTTTTAGCCGTATCCGACGCCCTGTTCCTCCAATTGTGGCCCGGGGGGGTTGTTCCGGCGGTTTTGGATGTCGTCCTCCTGGTTATTCTCACCGGCGCCCTTCACCTGGACGGGCTGGCCGACAGCGCCGACGGGCTCCTCGGCCATCGTGACCAGAAGACCGTCCTTTCCATCATGAAGGACAGCCGGATCGGTGTAATGGGCATGGTCGCCGTGTTTTGCGCGCTGGCCGTCAAATTTGCCGGAATTGCCGCCATGCCCTTGCATGCTTCATTCCAACGGCTCCTGATTCTTCTGCTGGTCCCCGGCCTTGCCAGGTCTTCCATGATATTCGGCATCCATCTTCTCCCCTATGGGCGTCCGGGCGGCGGCACCGGCTTTGATCTGTTTGAAGCCCCCATTCATTTTAAGGATTTCTGGGGTCTCGGGATCTGTCTGTTGCTCTGCCTTTTCCTCGGCTGGCGGGGCCTTTGGATAATCCTGGTTTTCTTCGGCCTTGTATTCGGAATTGTTTTTTATTATCGCCGACGAATGGGCTGTATCACCGGTGATATGCTGGGGGCCATGACGGAAGCCACGGAATCGCTCATGTTTCTGTTAGCTTGCATCGGCGGGATGGGGTCGCCATGATCATCGGCCACGGGGGAAACGTTTACGAGCTGGCCCGCAGCTTGGCGTGCGAACCGAAAGATATTATCGATATGAGCAGCAACATGAATCCGATGGGCCCGCCCCCCGGTCTAATGCAATACCTGGGCGCCCACCTGGACGCCATTTTTGCGCTGCCGGAAGCGGATGCGAAGCAGATGAAAAGCGCGGCTGCAGAATGGCACGGGATTTCCCCTGATCGACTGCTTGCCGGAAACGGAACGACACAATTCATCTATACCCTGCCCCGAATCTTAAAAACAAAGCGGGCCCTGATACTGGCCCCGACCTATTCGGACTATGCAGACGCCTGCCGGATGCAGGCAGCGGCCTGTGATTATATCTATACCTCGGCAGACGCGGACTTCGCACCGGATATAGACGCCCTTGGCCAAAAAATTGAGGGTGTCGACACGGTTTTCATCTGCAACCCGAACAACCCGACCGGCCGCCTTATTCCAGCCGCCGACCTGGCCCCCCTATGCCGAAGGTATCCGGAAACCGTGTTTATAGTTGATGAATCCTACCTGCCGTTTGTCTTAAACGGGGATAAAGACAGCTTGATCCATATGGATCTGGAAAATGTCTTTATCCTTTCGTCCATGTCCAAAATTTTCCGAATTCCCGGGCTGCGGGTCGGTTTCATAATCGGGGGCAAGGGGGTGATTCAAAGACTGGCCGCCTATTGCATGCCGTGGAGCGTTAACAGCCTGGCCCAAAAGGCCATCTGCTATCTGCTGACGCAACCGGCCGCCACAAACCGATTTATCGAATCCACGCAGGCGTTCGTTGACGTGGAGAAACGCCGCTTTACCGAATACTTTCGGGACACCCCGCAAATCCGCTTCTTTCCTTCTGAAACCGATTTCCTGCTGGCTGAGCTCAAAGATATGACCGCTGAAAGGGTTTGGACGGAAATGGCCCGCCATCGCCTTCTTATCCGGGACTGTAGTAATTTCAACGGCCTTTCAGACAAATTTATCCGGATTTCGTTAAAAAGCGCGGCGGAAAACGAAAAGGCGGCCGAGCTCCTGAGACGAGTCCTCTAGAGGGTGATAAATTCGGGAGACGCTTTCCTAAGGCATGCCTTCAAGCGCCGACTTGACCGTATTGACTGCATTCGGCATTTGAAGTCGATCCATATTGATGATCAGATCATAATGCAGCGGATCGGAAATATCCGCATAAAAATATTTCCTTGAAAAAGAGCGCCGGTCCGCATCGGTTTTTAGGACCAATTTATGGGCTTCATCATAAGACATGGATAGTCTCTTTGATATGTTCTGGACCCGGCGGTCCAGGGGAGCAATGACCCGGATCCGCAGATTGGCATCCGCCGGCAGGGCGAAATTGGCCCCCCGCCCCACGATGACAGCGCGGCCATGTCTGCCAATAGCCCCGATCACCTTCATAAGGTGCCGAAGAAACTGGTCCGGCCATAAGTGCCGTTCATTAATCGCGGCTGCTATCGTTTCTTCAACCATATTAAGCCCCTTTTCATCCAGCGTGCCTAGCAGCCGATCACTGATTTTGGCACTTTTGGCTATTTCCTGGATGACCTCCCGATCGAAAAAATTAAACCCCAGCTCTTGGGCCAACCGTTCACCCAGCTGTGTGCCTTCACTACCGCATTGCCGTGATAGGGTTATTACCGAGACGCCAGGCGCTTGCTCTTTCTTTTGGGACTTAAGTCGCTGCCACTGTTGGACTTGATCTTCAACTATTTGTTCGATGGATCTTGTTCTTGTTGCCTTCATGTCCCCCCCCTTTTTTTTCCATAATGGCTGTTTATTGGGTTGGTAAATAACCCCCCTCAACGCATCCAGCGGCAGTCTCGCAATAGCAATCACGTAAAAACAGAATCCATGTTACGGGCACTTTCTGCTTCTTCTAGTTCAAATATAGGCTAATCATAGGATGCTGTCAACTTGCGCACAGGCTCTTGAATAAAAATATGGAAAGGTTTGGCGGCTTTGCAGGGGGTTGCAACCCCCATTTTATATCATCGCAGCGAAAGCCGGAATCCGGTTAATCCAATAGTTTCTGGATGCCGGAGCAAGTCCGGAATGACGAAGGTCCACTTTTTACAGGCGCATCAATTTTATCTTGAAATCCTAAAATAACCAAGTATAATTCCGCCGCCTGATAACGACAAAAAATATAGACGCCTATTATCCACATGAGAAATACCCAAACCCGCACAGGTATTATCGATAGGGATGAAACTCTCACCTACTGCCGTTCATTGCATGCGGTAACGACCACGGACGGCATGAATCTGGTGATGATCCGAAAAACCCCGATCGACAGAAAACCGATTGCCCCGGTAATGCTGGTCCATGGACTCGGGCAAAATCGATATACCTGGACATTGACCCGGCGTAGTTTTGAAAATTATCTGATTGCCAATGGATTTGAAACCTTTAATATTGAACTCCGCGGCCACGGGTTAAGCCGGGCCAACGGCAGTGCCTACCCTGCCGTATTCGAAAGCTACCTGTTCTATGACATGCCCGCCTTTTTCAAGGCCATCGGCAGGTTGACAGGCGGCCAAAAGCTTTATTACATCGGCCACAGTTTAGGGGGTTCAATCGCCTATTGCATCGGCTCCCGCTTTAGGGATCAGCTGGCGGGCATTATTTCCATCGGGGGGCCGTATTCAATGGCCAAAGGCAACCGACTGCTCAAAACTATCGCCCATACGGGCGTCACCCTGGGTAGATGGTATCCATTTCGGCGCCTCCAGCCCGAAGTATTCTACATTGATTACATCGGGGTTCTTGCCTCATTGGGCCTGGGCGTACTGGATCATAACTGGTACCGGTTGCCCCTTCAAATCTGGCACCCCGGCAGCATCGAACGTGACATCCTCCACGAAAGAATAACAAAAGGGTTTGACCGGACCAGCTTTAACGTAATCAAATTCTTCTTTAAGTGGGGGACACGGAAAAAATTTATCAGTAGTGACGGGTGTATCGATTTTGAAAAAAATATCGCCCAACTGACTTCGCCCATCCTTTTTATTAACGGCGACCGTGATTACGCGGTTCCGGTGGCCTCGGTAAGCGAAGCATACGAAAAAGCGGCGACCAAAGACAAAATATTCAAAACCTTTGGCGGGGAACAGGCCGGTATGCATTGGGGCCATATCGATCTGATCATTGGCAGGCACGCACCGGCGATTACCTGGCCATATGTACTCGCCTGGATGAAAAAGCGCCTTTCCTGAGAAATAATATCCCGTTCGACCCGATATAAACGGCATGCGGTTTAAAATTTGACCCCACCGGCAATCTACTCTGGCAGGCAAAAAAATTATCCCGCCCTGTTATGGATAATCTCGCCCTTCTCGCCGCTGTAAGACAAATACCGACAAAAAAATCAGATCGACTCGGATACACATTTTTTTCAGTTTAATTAATAATTCACTATTACGTAAAATTTAATGGATTCGTGATATTTTTTTGACGAACCCATTGTCAAATTTATTTAATCGTTTTTGTGAAGGGAGGATATAATCATGGCGCACGCATCACAAAGAAACGCCACAAGAAGCCAGGCATGGCCGGACACAAAAGCTTATATCAAATTCACGCTCCCCAATGGCAATAACACCCAGAAAAGCTTCAAGCTCTCTGGCAGCGTAACCGATATCGGCTCTTGCGGAATGTTTTTACAGACCGTCAATTTCATCCCGGTATCGACAAACCTGGACATCACGATTTGCTTTGATTCAGATGCCAACCCGCCAAATCTAAAGATAGACGCTCAGGGACAGGTCGTGCGCTCATGCGAAGAGGGGGTTGGCATCCGTTTTATATCCATTAATTTGGAACGATTCCGAAAGTGTGTGATAGAGAAGATTAACCAAGCGAATTAGAAGATATAAAAAAATCGTTTTTTGATGGCTTCGTAAAAAGCGATTTATTGCGCTGGCGCCCCATTTTTGTAGAAAGTAACTCTGAAAAGCGTCCGCATTGTCATTTCGAGCGGTAGCGAGAAATCTTTAACAATCAAGATTCCTCGTCACTTTCGTTTCTCGCAATGACAGCAGCGGAAGCTTCTAAGATAATATTA
>JAGXLR010000166.1 GCA_018334555.1 Desulfobacterales bacterium | reverse complement strand
ATTTCATCGCCTCATAAAGGGCGTCTTCATCCACAATTCCGCCACGGGCGCAGTTGATCAACATGACCCCTTCCTTCATCTGTTCAAATGACTTCTTATTGATCAACCCTTGAGTCTTTTTGGATTTGGGGACATGCACGCTGATATAATCCGACTGGGTGTATAACTCTTTCAGTGAAACGCTTTCGCAGCCGGCCTTTTCAATTTTTTCAGGGGTAACCACCGGATCATAAACGATTACCCGCATCTTAAGGCCCCGGGCCCGATTGGCGACGATGGATCCGATCTTTCCGAATCCGATAACGCCGAATGTCTTATTATAGATCTCCCGGCCCTGAAGCTTCTTCTTATCCCATCGGCCCGCCTTCATCGAGGCCGTACCCTGGGGGATATTGCGGGTAAGCGCCATCATCATGGCGATGGCATGCTCGGCCGTCGTAACGATATTGCCGGTCGGCGTATTCATCACGATAATTCCGCGCTTGGTGGCCCCTTCCACATCCACGTTGTCGACGCCGATGCCGGCACGACCGATGACCTTCAGGTTCGTTGCCGCTTCCAGCAGTTCCTCTGTTACCTTCGTCGCACTGCGAATGACCAGCGCCTCATAATCCGCGATGATCTCTTTGAGTTCCTCCGGCGAAAGATCGGTTTTTACATCAACATCGATGTCTTCCTCCTCCTCGAATAACTTAATCCCGGCATTGCCGAGCTTGTCACTGACTAGTACCTTCATTTTTATACCTCCTTAGGACACTGAAATGATCCCTGATACCAATACAATAGCCTATAATTTCAAGCGCTCCTCACGATAGGCCATCAAATAATTCGAACAGTATTCATCTTTTCCGGCCAAGGTCTCGGCAGCGATAATATTTGCCATCATCCGTTTATCAAGCGGATTGATAATGGCCGAATCGAGTTTCTTGGCGATGGCCATAACCACAAAGGCCTGGTTGATCAGTTTCCTTTCGGGCAGGCCGTAAGAAATATTTGACAATCCGCAAATCGTGTGAACACCCGGGAAACCCGTCATAATGGCTTCAATAGCATCCATGAAGGCCATTCCGTAAGCATCATTGGTGGAAATCGGCTGTACCAAGGGATCGACAAAAATATTCTCAACGGGCACATTGTTTTTCACCAAATTATTGATTAAATCTTCAGCGATGGCGAACCGGTCCTCCTTGGTCTCCGGCATCCCCTTGTCACTCATACAAAGCGCGATCACCTTGATATCGGTGCCGGCGATAATCGGCAGCAGGGCCTCATAGCGCTCCTTTTCAAGAGAAATCGAGTTGATCATGGGGGTGCCCTTATGAACGGCAAGGGCGGCCTCAACGACCTTTGGGTCCGGGCTGTCGATACAGCACGGCGAATCCACCGCTTCCTGAACCGTTTTGATCAGCCACTCCATATACCCGCTTTCCTTGCCGACGAAAGTGCCGGCATTGACGTCTATAAAATCCGCACCGTGGTCATGCTGATCCTTTGCAATTTTTTTTATCTCCTCGGTATCCTCGGCATCGATGGCCGCCTTAATCGGTTTTCGGCTTGAATTGATGAGTTCTCCAACAATTAGCATGAATTTTCTCCTCCAATCGTTTAAATTTTTATGCTATCTGAATAATCCGTTTTCTTTAAATCGGCCGTTTCTGACTTATGGAATTATATCGTTCGGTTTCATCCATCTGCCGCAGAAGTTTCAGAATCTTTAGGAAACTCCATGCTACTTACGTAAAGATCCATAAAGTCGGGTCGAGTTTCAATCGTAATATGTTCGGTCCGCTGCATCCGGGCTTCAAGGAACCGCCGATTGCTTACATTGCGCAGCAGCCGGACACAGCCGATCCGACAGGTATTGCCGGCAAAAAATACTTTCGAGCCCATGCCCGGCGGCAACAGGCCGATTCCCTCGAGATTCTCCGGTCGCAGGGAGTAGCCGAATCCACCGGCAATCACCACCCGGTCTATGGCCGCCGCCCCGGTACCGGCCTCGTCTATAAGGATCTCTATCGCCGCCCGAATGGCGCTTTTGGCCAACTGCACCTGGCGCACATCATCCTGGGTAAAATAGACGTCGCCCTCGATATGAAACGCGGCCTTTTCGTTTAGCTCAACGAGGCGCGAAGCGATATCATCCGCCAGCCCCTCTGTCTCTGACGGCCGACGCATGCGCCCGGAGCCATCAATAACGCCGATATCTTTCAGGGCGGCGGTCATGTCAATGATCCCACTGCCGCAGATCCCTTTGATCGGGGCATTACCGATGGTTTTGAAACGAAGGGAACCGGCATTCGTGTCCACCCGCTCCAAGGCGCCGATCTGCGCCCTCGACCCGCTTAAAATGCCCATGCCTTCAAAGGCGGGGCCGGCCGCTGTGGATGTCATAAGGCATTTGCCGCCGGCATTTAATCCCATTTCCCCGTTTGTCCCGATGTCGACAAACAGAACCGACGCACTTTGATCAAAAAACCCCTGGCAAACCAGGAGACCGGCGCTTATATCCCCGCCGACATAGGCATGCATGACCGGCGGGATATAAACCCGTGCCTCCGAATTAACATCCAATCCAAACTGGGCCGCCGGATAGCTCACACCGCTTTGAATCCCGACGGTAAACGGCACCCGGCCCAACGGCTCCGGATCAATACCCGCGGCAAGCTGCAGCATCGTCGTATTGCCGCCGATGACCACATCGAGGATCTCATCGAGATCGGTTTTCGAGTTCCCGCACGCCTCCTTGATAAGTTCATTCAGACCGCTGCGGACACAGCGGGAGAGTTCAGCAAGGCCTTCCGGGGTGGATCCGGCCTGAATCCGACGCACGACGTCATGGCCGAAATGAATCTGGGGATTCAAGCTGGACGCGGTAGCCAGTTCCCTGCAGGTATCCAGGGACAAAAGCGTTACCACCAGGGTTGTCGTACCGATATCAATGGCCAACCCTTTGGGGGCCTTCTCCGCGGTCCAATGGCTCAATAGCTGCGGGGGCTCCCGATCATAGTTTAACCAGAAGGCGCCATCCTTCTCTGTCACGCCTACCGCGGGAACCCGTTGTTTGCGCTCCTGTTCATCTGTCTTCGCCCCACCGGCTTTTTCGCCCCGGGCTTGCTCATCCACCCGGTCATCCGGAAAGCGATCGCCTTCCAATATCCGGGACTCATCGCGCACATACTCGGACAGCACATGAATCGCTATATCTTTTCGGGGCTTTAACTGACATGCCAGGCGAATCCCGTCCGCCTCCTGCTCAGGCGTTATATCGGGATGGGGCGTTGACGGCACCGATCCGGGATTTTCGACCCGGATCAGACATTTACCGCAGATCCCCTGCCCGTTGCAGGGCGTGTCGAGTTCGACGCCCGCTCGGTACAAGGCGTCGCGGACGGTTTCACCGCGACGCATTTCAACGGTGATGGCCACAGGATATATCGTCAGCTTCGGCATTTTATCAGGGCTCCGGTAGTCGGGTTAGAGAAATCGTCTCCTGGAGATCTTCCGCCAGAAATTTCAAATCTTTGCGCAACTGTTCGCCATCAACCTCCCGGGGGACCACAACGCTGGTGCGCATCAGAAAAATGTCGGTCCCGTCTTTTGCCTGGGACTCGATTTTTGTCTCCAGCTCGACGATATTAATGTTTAAAGAGGCCAAAAGCTGCGTCGTCCGATAGACGATGCCCATCCGGTCTATCCCCTTAACCCGGACTTCGTAATTGAGCTCCGTTTCATAGCGCCTCTCGCCCGGCACATCCACCGGAAAGAGCGTCACCTTCAAATCCGTCTCCCCATCGAGCCGGTCACAGGCCGCAGAGAGGTCCTCGCACATCCTCTCGGTGGAAGCGGTGACCAGTATCATCAAGGTGAAATGGTTGCCCAGAAGCGTCATCCGGGAATCTTTGAAATTACAACCACAGTTGTATATTTCTTTTGACACACTCGCCACAATGCCGGTGACGTTGCGACCCACGGCTGAAATGATAAATTCCTTTTTCATGATTCACCCATCATTGCTCATAGTCTGTAACGATTGGCGTACGCACCAAACCTACACGTAAACCGGATGACACAGGGTTTTTAACGCCTTGCCGGAGATTTTGTAGGATTTGTCATGCACACCGGGATTAAAATAGATATATGGCGTCTCAACCAACGTTTGATCCATATAGACAGCCATCGGGGTCAAATGCCCGAAGGGCGGCACGCAGCCCACATCGCAGCCCACCCGATCTTTGACGTTTTCAGGCTTGGCAAACGAGACCTTCTTGCTGCCGGCCGCCCTGGCCACCCGTTTCCAATCCACCCGGCGGTCTCCCGGCAAAACCATCACGATCATATCCCCTTCTTTGGTGTTTAGCACCAGGGATTTTACCGTTTCCGATTCATTGACCTGCAGGGCCTCAGCCATGGCCGGGTTGGTATAGACCGGCTCATGGGCCACCACATGATAATCCACCCCGTTATCCGAAAGTATCTGCTGGATATTTGCTTCAAGCGTCATAGAGTTCCCCTGATAATCATTTAGAAAACGCCCCCCACTGCTCCGAAAGCCTGGGGTTGCCGACAGCACGGGCCTGAATGCGCTCAATGGCGCCTTCGGTTTTGATCTTCACGCTTACCTGCGGCGATACCGCCCCGGATATTTCGGCGCTCTCAATGGCCAAATCCTTTACCTTCTTCTTGGCAAATGCGATGGCCTCCTCGTACTCCGAAAAACTCCGGCGCTGGTCCGCAATCTGCACGATATGCGCATGGGCGCCTTCGGTCTCCTGCACGTAGACGAGGGCCTCCTTGTCCGCCATCACCGAGCCCGCCACCGCGCCGGCAGCATTGGCCACATGGGCATGCTCCGGCAATACGAATGGGGCTTTGAGGCTCTCAGCCACCTTTTTTACGAAAATGGCCGCCGGCGCCCCGATGCCGATGATCGGAAAACGACTGGCAATATTAACTGATACGTATTCATTGCTGCCGCTGATCGCTTCATTTAGCATCCACCGGCCCCATTTGCCATCCACAGTTTCCGGCAGGTCGGTCTCGGTTTCCTGGCGGGCAAGGAAAACGATCGCCTCTTCGACCATGCTGGCGACAATAAAATCAAGGGTCTCGGAGACGAACCGCTTCGGGTTCTTATTATAGATATGGCAGGCGCATTCGATCGCCTGCCGGGCGGCATCAGCGTCCCAGACATCCATCTGCCCGTTCACATGCAAAAGATCCGTTGGCGTCAGTGTCGCCTGTTCAATCAGGCCCTGACGAACCAAGTCGTCCGGGTTTAGCTGCACCGCGTGATATACGTCCAAAGCCTTTAGAATCTCCGTTAGGCTCTTGGGCGATTGGTTTAGCAGGTCGATCAGCTCGACATGTTTGGGATCGTTAATTCCCAATGCTTCCGCATCAACGGACTTGTGCAGAAACCAGTAATCCAGATCGTTCTGGCTCCAGGTGCTGTTATCCTTCTGGCGAAGGCCTAAAATCGATTTTCGAACGCTTTCATGCTGAGCCGCCAGTCTTGATAGGGGCACCACCCGATCCGGACCCACTTCCGTTCTTCCGCCCTGCCCGAACGAAATCCGGCTGTCACATCCCACACAGGCGGTTCGGATACGAGCGGCCTTGACGGCGGTTTTAATATCCCCCACCCGCGCGCCTTCATCGGTAATGCTCATCTGGGAATCCTGGATCAGGGCCATATCCGTCGTCGTACCGCCGACATCAATCATCAGGGCATTGCCGTGCCGGGAGAAGAAAAGCCCCCCGATGGCACTGGCCGCAGGGCCGGAAAGAATGGTTTCCACAGGCTTCTCCGCAGCCTCTGCATGCGGCATCAGCGACCCGTCCCCCTTGACAATCATCAACGGCGCATTGATATTTTGATCCTTCAGGGATTCCTGGACAGCGGCAATAAACTCCTGCATCACGGCCACAAGCGAGGCGTTCAGACAAGCCGTCGTAGCGCGTTTGATAGAATCGATTTTGGTGGATAGCTGATGCCCCAAAACCACCGGCAAGTCGCATATTTCCTGTATGGCGGCGAATACCGCATCCTCGTGGGAAGGGTTTAGCGGGCTGAAATAGCTGGAAACGGCGAATGCATCCACCTTATCCTGATACGCCCTTACCCAGTCCTTAATGCCCTCGAGATCCAGCGGCGCATTCTCTGCGCCCTGGGCGTCGTGGCCGCCGTCAAAGTAGGCAAAATGTTTGGTGGAAAAATGGGTATCCAGACCATAGGATGCCACCAACTCGGGGTCATAGCCAATCAGCAGGAGTCCGACTTCACGGGCTTTTCCTTCCGCGATCGAATTGGTGGCCAGGGTACTTGAAATACCCACCAGCTTTACGGTTGCCGGATTTTTTATATCCAGCATTTTCAGCACGGTAATAACCCCGACGGCCAGATTGGCTCGGGTGGTCAGCGTCTTTCCGGAGGCGACAACCCGTCTTGTCCGGTAATCCATTAACACCCCGTCGGTATAAGTCCCCCCCGTATCGATTCCGACCACGTAGTCACCGGAAAATGACCTCTGTTTTGCGCTTTCATCCGGAGTTTTCGATGGTCTCTGTTCCTTTGAATACATTGGCATATTTGGGCACCCGTCCTCTCTGACGGATGGCATTCTCCTTTCCTGGTATAGCTGTTGGAATCGGGACCCTAGCCGCCAACAACGTAAATTCATTGTCCCCCATAGGTTTGATGGCTTCGTAAAAAGTCCAATATCTGTGTTGCGCTTCCATCCCTCGGAATTTCACGTACAGCTAAGTACGCTGCATTCCTCGGGATTTGCGACGCCTTGATCTTGAACTTTTTACTTTGCCA
>JAGXLR010000021.1 GCA_018334555.1 Desulfobacterales bacterium | reverse complement strand
TTAGAAGCTTCCACTGCTGTCATTCCGAGAAACGAAAGTGACGAGGAATCTTGATTGTTAAAGATTTCTCGCTACCGCTCGAAATGACAATGCGGACGCTTTTCAGAGTTACTTTCTGCAAAAATGGGGCGCCAGCGCAATAAATCGCTTTTTACGAGTCCATCAATGTTTGATTAGGTAAAAAAACGGTTATTAGCAAAAAAGTCGTCTATTATCAAGATGGCCGGAAACCACCGGGCGTGATTGTCAGCCATACAAAGGCCGGGGAAATCAAACCATTGACGTCTCAGACCCGATTATTGTATTATAGGCTAAGAATTCAGATTTCCCGAGGCCACCGTTTGACATACATATCATACGTTGATGGGCCGTATCGTTTCCATCAACCTATTCCTCGTAATCATCTGAATGACGACGTCTCCTTGAGATCAACCGATATACGCCGAACATTCGGTAAATAAAACCAGCCAGCAGAACCAGGCTGATCAAAATCATAAGGTTTGATGAGAAAAAGGACAGGATGAAATCAAACGGATCATTAAGGCGGTAGGCATAAATGCATACCTGAATGCCCAGGATCATAAAAAATACAGCCAGGAGGATCAGTACAATCTGCCAGATCCACCATAGGTATCGAAAATAGATTTTTTTGAAAAAATGAATCATTTCTGACGATTCCGTAAAAGATGGTTTGGGATATCTACGGGTTTTTTTAAACAGTTTTATGTTGATATTTTGTCGATAACTTAATAGTTTTTAACAACTCTTGACCCGGATGTCCAAAACCGATTGGTTATTGACTCCCCGTTGACCATGTTATGAACAGCCATACAGATCCAAATAGAAAATATTTCTGAATCATTATACAGTTTTCACCATTTTCAACAATAATATATAATAATAATAGAATAGATATATTAATTATTATTAGGATTAGTCTATGAAAACCATTTTTACAAAATCGGAGTTGCTGGATGTCCTATCCAAAGTTCAGGGATTGACCAATCGGAAAACCAGCCTTGCCATCACTGAAAATGTATTGATTCAGACGACGGAGGGAGGCGTGACAATAACGGCCACAGATCTCGAAACCGGTTTTGAAGGCATTTATCCGGCTACTGTGGCAACCGAAGGCATCATCGCCATTAATTCCCGTAAGCTCTATGATATTGTAAAAATGTTTCCCGCGGATCAGATCAATATCGAAGAGTTGGAAAACCGTTGGGTTGCCATTACTTCCGAAGCCGTGGAGTATCATCTGGTAACCATGACGCCCGACGATTTTCCGGATATCCCGCGGGCGGATGAAATCGATTTTTTTGAAATGGAGACCGCTGCTCTTAAAGATATGATCGAAAAGTCGGTAGCCATTAGTGTTGCCGGTGATGAAAAACGCGCCCATATGATCGGCGTTAATTTTGAGACGGTTTCGGAGGCCGACAACGATTATATCCGTATGGTATCCACCGACATAAAACGGCTGACCAAGGTGGACTACGTCTGTGATTCCAAGACAAAGCCCGCCGCCAATGAAAACGTAATCATCCCGAAAAAAGGGCTGAATGAGGTCAATAGGTTTCTGGCCCAGGATGGCACGGTGGAGGTTGGGGTCCAATCCAATCACTTCTTTGTCCGTAAGGACAATGAAACCCTAGTGATCAATCTGCTTGACGGAGAGTTTCCGCCATACAGAGACCTTTTAAATATCCAGACGGCCTATGATGTCCTGTTTCCGCGGGAGCCGCTTCTGATGATGCTGAAACGCATGAGTATCGTTACATCCGAAGAATACAAGGCGGTCATTTTTAACTATGAAAACAACGCGCTGCAGGTCAGGGCCGTTAATCCCAACGTCGGAGAATCAAAAGAGAAAATAGCCATTGACTATGATCGTGAGTCTCTGGAAGTGGCTTTTAATCCCCGGTATTTTATAGACGCGCTGAATTTTATTGAGAGTGAAAACGTACTGTTAAATATTGTGGATGGTGAGCATCCCTGTATTGTGCGGGGAGAGAATACGAGTAGCTATTTTAACATAATCATGCCGATGAAAATATGATGACAGAGATTGAATAATGAGTGAAGAGACCCAACATACCTATGACGAGTTAAGCATTAACGTTCTAAAAGGCCTGGAGGCGGTCCGGGTAAGACCGGCGATGTATATCGGTAATATCGATGTGGAAGGATTGCATCATCTGATCTATGAGGTGGTGGATAACAGTATCGATGAGGCCATGGCCGGCTATTGTGATCGGATAACCGTCAGGATCCATACCGATAAGTCGGTCAGTATCGAGGATAACGGGCGCGGTATTCCAGTGGGCATGCATAAAACCGAAAACATACCGGCTCTCGAGGTGGTGCTGACCAAACTGCATGCCGGCGGGAAATTCGACCATCATTCCTACAAAGTATCCGGTGGTCTCCATGGTGTCGGAGTTTCGGTAGTCAACGCCCTGTCCGCTTTTCTGGAAGTGGAAGTCTATCTGAATGGTAAACACTATTACCAATCCTATGAGAAGGGATACAAAACCTGTGAATTAAGAGTTATCGGGGAAACCGAGAAAAAGGGTACTAAAATTCGGTTCAAACCGGATACGGAAATTCTTACCACCGACGAGTTCAACTATGACACCTTGAATCGTCGGCTTCGGGAATTGGCGTTCTTAAACAAGGGGTTGAATATCACCATTGAAGATGAACGATCGGATCAAAAGGAGACCTTCTGCTATGAGGGCGGCCTCTCTCAGTTCGTAACGTATTTGAATCGCCGGCATACCCCCATCCATGAGCCGGTATTGATTGAAGGAGAGAAAAACGACATTCAGGTGGAAATCGCTATTCAGTACAACGATACGTACAAGGAAAAGATTTTTTCGTTTGCCAATAATATCAATACGGCTGAAGGGGGGTTTCACTTAATCGGGTTTAAAACCGGTCTCACCCGAACTCTGAATCAGTACGCGATGGGGGCGGATCTGCTGAAAAATGTGAAATCCAAAATCAGTGGTGACGATATCCGGGAAGGGCTGACGGCTATTATCAGCATCCGCATCAAATCCCCCCAGTTTGAGGGCCAGACAAAGACCAAGCTGGGAAACAGTGAAGTCAAAGGTGTCATCGAATCCCTGGTGAATGAAAAACTCAGCGTCTTTTTTGAAGAAAGCCCTTCGATTGCGAAAAAGATTGTGGCCAAGGCCGTGGATGCAGCCCGAGCCCGGGATGCGGCCAAGCGGGCGAGAGATCTGGCCCGAAGCAAAGGCGCATTGGCGGATACGACGCTTCCGGGAAAACTCGCCGATTGTCAATATTCCGATCCGGAATATCGGGAGTTATTTATTGTCGAGGGAGACTCGGCCGGCGGCTCGGCCAAACTCGGTCGGGACCGGAAATCCCAGGCAATTCTGCCGCTTAAGGGAAAAATTCTAAATGTCGAGAAAGCCCGGTTTGACAAACTGTTGCGCAGTGAAGAGATCAAGAATATGATCACCGCCCTGGGTACCGGTATCGGTAGTGAGGAGTATGATATTGAAAAAATTAAATACCATAAGGTAATCATCATGACGGACGCGGATGTGGACGGCTCTCATATCCGTACCCTGCTGTTAACCTTTTTCTACAGGCAAATGCCAGAGATTATAGATAGAGGTTATCTATACATCGCGCAGCCCCCCCTTTTCAAGGTGGGGAAAGGCAAAAAAGCCATATATCTCAAGGATGAGCATCAGTATATGGAGTATCTTCTGGAACGGGTATGTGAAAATGTCTGCTTGACAATCAATTCGGGTGAACAAGAACTCTCAGGCCATGAGCTATATATGTTTATCTCCAATCTGGCAGAGTACTTCACAATTCTCAACCGGCTGGAAAAACATGGCATCTATTCCGAACTGGTGGAACTGATGATAAAAAGCGGGGTTGAAGACAAGGCGTTTCTTCAGAGTGAAGAACGGATGGCCGCCCTTCGGGATATCATGGTTGAAAATGGCTATGAGGCCGGCCAATACCAGTGGAATCCGGAGCGCAATGTCTATGAAATGATGGTTACCTCCAGTCATCATGAGGATGTGTTAAATCAGCTATTCAAGGATCAGACGGCAAGAAACCGGATTCCGGTGAAAATCGGCAGGGGATTGGTGTATTCCACGGATTTTCAGACGGCGCTCGTGTTATCCAAAAAAATTCTCAAGTACGATCAACCGCCGTTTGCCATTCACAAGAGCGACAAGGAGGCTAAGCCGATCCATGTGAAGAGCAAGGAGACACTGGTCAATCAGCTGCTCGAGGACGGCAAGAAGGGGTTGAGTATTCAACGATATAAAGGGCTTGGCGAGATGAACCCGGATCAGTTGTGGGAGACCACCATGAGCCCGGAAACCCGAACGCTCCTTCAGGTCCGGGTGGAAAATATCGTGGATACCGACGACACTTTTACGATTTTAATGGGAGACGAAGTGGAGCCCCGTCGTAATTTCATCCAGAACAACGCCCTGGAGGTCAATACCCTGGATATCTAGTGTCGGTCCACGACTCTCTGTTTTCCCCTTGTGGCTTGAAGTTCCTTGGAAGTGTTCCCCCCGGGCCGAGGCCCGGGACCGAGCTTAAAAGTAACTTCTGTTACGAGGTAAAGACACTGAGGCACTGAGGCACTGAGACGATTCATCCAATTTTGTCATTTCGAGCGGCAGCGAGAAATCTTTAACAAACAAGATTCCTCGTCGCTTTCGCTCGTCGGCATGACAGAGAGGTAAGCTTCTGGAATATTAATATATATTTTCAAGTTACTTAGAAGTCGATTTTTGCTATCAAAATTCAATATTTCCGGGTGTCCGGGGAAACGGGATGACGTCCCGGACATTGGAGATACCGGTAAGCAGCATCATCAACCGCTCAAAACCGACGCCATAGCCACTGTGGTAGACGCTGCCGTATTTCCTGGAATCCAGATACCACCAATAGTCGGATGGATTGATGCCGGTTTCCTTCATTCTTTGTTCAAGCACATCGATACGTTCTTCCCGTTGACTGCCGCCGATGATCTCACCGATTCGGGGGACAATGACATCCATTGCCGCCACCGTCTGATCATCATCATTTACCCGCATGTAGAAGGGCTTAATGGATTTGGGGTAGTCGTAGACGATCAGTGGCTGTTTGAAATAAGTTTCAGCCAGGAACCGTTCGTGTTCGGTCTGGAGGTCCCTGCCAAAGTCGACCGGATATTCGAATCGGTTTTTGACGCTGACGAGAATCTCAATGGCCTTCTTGTAGGGTATCCGGATAAATTCGGCCGAGGTGATGGTTTCGAGCGTCTCCATCAACATCTTATCGACAAACCGGGCAAACAGGGAAAGATCCGAACCGCAATGGGTCATGATATAATCGGTTATATACTTGATAAACGCTTCGGCGTGATCCATATTTCCGGAGAGATCACAGAAGGCCATCTCCGGCTCCACCATCCAGAATTCCGCCATATGCCGGCTGGTGTTGGAGTCTTCCGCCCGGAACGTGGGGCCGAAAGTGTAGACATCGCCCAGCGCTAAGGCCATCAATTCGGCCTCGAGCTGGCCGGAGACCGTTAGGTTGGCCGGTTTCCCGAAAAAATCCCGGGTATAGTCGACATGGCCGTCGTTTTTTGGCGGATTCTCGAGGTTCAAGGCGGTTACCTGGAACAGCTCCCCCGCCCCTTCACAGTCCGAGCCCGTAATAATGGGCGTATGGATACAGATAAATCCCTGCGAATGAAAAAACTGATGAACGGCGAAGGCAAGTTCGGAACGGATTCGGAAAGTGGCCCCGTACTTGTTGGTTCTGGGTCTTAAATGCCCGATTGTTCGTAGGAATTCATCGGAGTGGCGTTTTTTTTGAAGCGGATAATCCTCGGGAGCGAAATTGAACACCTCTATTTCCTTTGCATGGATCTCCCATGTCTGTTCTTTACCCGGAGACGAGGCCATTTCACCGACGACTGAAACCGCCGATCCGGTGGTCAGTTTTTTAACTGTTTCATAATTATCCATGTTTGCATCGGCGATGACCTGAATGTTTTCCAAGCAGGAACCGTCATTTAGTTCTATAAAAGAGAACGATTTGGCGTCCCGCCGGGTTTTTATCCAACCCTTGAGACATACGGAACCCAATGAACCTTCAGCTGAAAGCAGGGATTTGATTTTTGTCCGCTTCATAGTTTTTCCCGAGACATTTTAACCGGTTAAAACCTAAATTGAGCGTTTCAATTTTTTGAAGATTTAATTTTTAGGATATTGAACATTTTTTAATCAAAAAATTTGAAACCCTCCGGTGCCAGTAAGACAATATAATCGCTCAGTTTAGGCGTCAATTAAATCATGACAAATAAACTTGACAGAGCGCGTAAATTTGAATATATATTCCATCTTTTACAGTTTTAAGCGAAAATATACTATTTATAACCAAATACGCAACAAAGTCAAACAGTACCAGGTGGCGTCGCATGAATCCACAAACCCTGTTATCAGAAAAACGTAAAGAAATCGTCGGAAAATGGTTTGATGAGGTTATTGGGGCCTATCCGGAAGACGGCGCCAAATTTTTCAAAGAAAAATCTGATCCGTTTGCCAACCCGGTCGGCAACACCCTTTACCGATGTCTAAACGAACTGTTTGACGAGGTAATTAAATCCGAAATGGATCAGGCGGCGGTTGACAATGCGCTTGACGGAATCGTTCGGATTCAGTCGCTCCAAGAGTTTATGCCCTCTGTGGCCATCGGCTTTATTTTTACGATCAAACCGACGATTTCCAAGCGGGTTAAAAAATACCGCGAAGACAAAGAGGTTGAAAAATATCTGACGGCACTGGATGCCAATATCGAATGCCTGTTGCGGAGGTCTTTTGACTTGTATATGCAGTGTCGCCAAAAAGTCTTTGAATTTCGGGCCAATCAATCCCGAGACCGGGTCAGGCAGTTATTGATCAAGAAGGGATATATCAAGGAGCTTCCGGAAAAAGGGGAAAATCTTGAGGATATCACCACGTAACCGGACTGTTAATAAACGGCGTTAATTCGTAGAGTGAGGTAATGTCAATGAATGTCAGTTACTTGTATTCGCTTCTGGCGGTAATCATCCTGGGATTAATCGCATATGTGGGAGCGGCGATCGGACTGGAAAGCCTGTTTGGTATTGTTATCCCGTACCTGGCGATTTTGGCTTTTCTCGTGGGATTTGTCAATAAAGTGCTGGATTGGGCCAAATCGCCGGTGCCGTTCAGAATCACCACGACCTGCGGACAGCAGAAGACCCTCGACTGGATCAAGCCGTCAACCATTGATAATCCGACGACCACCCGGGGCGTTATCATCCGGATGCTGCTGGAGATCCTGCTCTTTCGCTCCCTTTTCAGGAACACGCGCGTGGAGTTCAAGGGGGAGAAGGTTTCCTATAAGTGGGTGATCTGGCTGTGGCTGTTTGCGATTATGTTCCATTATTCTTTCTTTGTCGTGGTGATTCGGCATCTACGGTTTTTTGTCGAGCCGACGCCGTTTTTTGTAAATGCCCTGGAAACCGTTGACGGTATGCTTCAGCTCGGCCTTCCGGGACTTTTCATTTCCGGCGCGACGCTTTTGGGGGCGACAACCCTCCTGTTGCTGCGCCGCATATTGCTGCCCAAGATGAACTATATCTCAAGGGCCGCCGATTATTTTCCATTGTTTCTGATCATTGGAATCGCCTTAACAGGCATTATGATGCGCTACTTCACCAAAGTGGATGTGGTAAAGATAAAGGAACTGACAATGGGTCTGGCCTCCTTTCATCCCGGCATCCCGGAAGGCGGCGTTAGCGCTCTCTTTTATGTGCACCTCTTTTTTGTCAGCCTGTTGGTCGCCTATATTCCCTTCAGCAAGCTCATGCACATGGGCGGGATATTTTTGAGCCCCACCCGGAATCTGGCCAACAATAACCGAATGAAACGGCATATCAATCCATGGAACCCCAAAGTTAAAATTCATACCTATGACGAATATGAAGAAGACTTCAGGGATAAAATGAAAGATGCGGGCATCCCGGTGGAAAAGGAGTAAATATGGGAGATCTTCCAAAACCTGATGAAATGTATGAGAGCATCGACCACACGCCCCCGGAAGAGGAGTGGGAGAAAATCGAATCCCCCATAACTCCCGGACGGTATGCGTATCCGGCAAAGGACAAGAATCTATCGATAATGGAGTTTCGCACGCCCGGGGAATGGTCGCCGGCAGATGAAGAATGGCCGCTGCCGGAGAACTGGCAGCAAATCATTCATGAGGGCTTCAAAGAACGGCTTGAAAAGTACCGGTCTTTGAAGATATTCATGGATACCTGCGTCCGGTGCGGTGCATGTGCGGATAAATGCCATTACTTTATCGGCACCGGAGATCCCAAAAACATGCCGGTGGTTCGGGCGGAGCTTTTACGCTCGATTTACCGCAATGATTTTACCACTGCGGGTAAGATTCTGAAGAAACTCTCCGGCGGCCGCGAGCTGACCAAAGAGGTCATCAAGGAATGGTTCGCGTACTTCTATCAGTGTTCGGAATGCCGGCGGTGTTCGGTTTTCTGCCCCTATGGCATTGATACGGCGGAAGTCACCATGATGGGGCGGGAACTCTTGAATCTGCTCGGGCTTAATATTAACTGGATCATGGAACCGGTGGCCAACTGCTTTCGCACCGGAAACCATTTGGGCATTCAGCCCCAGGCATTCAAGGAGATCGTTGAGTTTCTGTGTGACGACATAGAGGAGATTACCGGCATCAAGATCAATCCGACCTTTAACCGCAAAGGCGCCGAGATCCTGTTTATCACCCCCTCCGGCGACTATTTCGCCGATCCCGGCACCTACACTTTCATGGGCTATCTGATGCTGTTCGAGGCCCTTGGCCTGGACTATACCCTGAGCACCTATGCTTCGGAGGGGGGCAATTTCGGCCTGTTCACCTCTTCGGATGCCATGAAAAAGTTAAACTCCAAAATGTATGCCGAGGCAAAGCGTCTGGGGGTCAAATGGATCCTTGGCGGTGAATGCGGCCATATGTGGCGGGTGATCAACCAGTACATGGACACCATGAACGGTCCGGCTGATTTTCTGGAGGTGCCGAAATCCCCGATTACCGGGACCGTATTCAACAACGCCAGCTCCACCAAAATGGTTCATATAACAGAATTTACTGCGGATCTGATTCGCCACAACAAACTGAAGCTTGATCCGAGCCGGAACGACAAGTTCAAGGTCACCTACCATGATTCCTGCAACCCGGCGCGTGCCATGGGGCTTTTGGAGGAACCCCGCTATGTGATCAATAATGTCTGCAATTATTTTTATGAGATGCCCGAAAATACCATTCGGGAACAGACGTTTTGCTGCGGCAGCGGCTCCGGCTTAAATACTGAGGAAGTCATGGATCTGCGACTGCGCGGGGGGCTCCCCCGGGCCAATGCGGTCAAGCACGTCCATGAGAAATACGGAGTCAATATGCTGGCGTGTATTTGCGCCATCGATAGGGCAGCGTTTCCGCCGCTTATGGAGTACTGGGTGCCCGAGGTGGGTACCACCGGTATCCATGAACTGGTGGCCAATGCCCTGGTAATGGACGGGGAGAAAGAACGAACCACTGATCTGCGGTTCGAACCCCTGAAGGAAGAGGAGGACGAAGCGGATGAAGGATAAGGGAAAAATCATCGTCGGACTGGTCATCTTCGTTGTCGTGTTGACCTTCCCCTTCTGGTATAATCATGGGGTTGCCACGCAGGCACCCGAGCCTGAGCTGACCAAGAAGGCAAAAAAGGCGGATAAGTGTGTGGAGGAAACCGCCTATATGCGTAAGGAACATATGCAGATACTGGATAAATGGCGGGATACGGTGGTTCGAGACGGCAAGCGGATGTATGTGAATGCAAACGGCAAGGAGTATATGGCAAGCCTTTCCAATACTTGCATAGATTGCCATTCCAATAAGGAAGAATTCTGTGATAAATGTCATGATTATGCATCTGTTGAGCCCTATTGCTGGGACTGCCATACCTATCCGGAGGAGAAAGAGTGATGGATGATACGAGACGAAGCTTTTTGAAATTCGCAGGAATTTCAGCCTTGGGACTGGGGAGTGTATCAACTCTGGCAAGCCTGATGCCGGGATCGGCCACAGCGTCGGATGAGAGCTCCGCGCCGCATTATAAAGAGACCAAGAAGGCGCTTACGGCTAAACGCTGGGGTATGGTCATCGATACCCGAAAATTAACCCCCCGCCTGTGTGAGAAGATGATTGAGGCCTGCCATAAGGCGCATAATGTTCCGGATCATGACAACGAAAGGCATACCGTCAAGTGGATCTGGACCGATGAATTTGAGCATATCTTTCCAATGAAACAAAACGAGTATCTGGCTGAACGGCTGAAGGGCCTGCCGATAGTTTCTTTGTGCAATCAGTGCAACAATCCCCCTTGCGTTCAGGCCTGCCCCACTAAGGCCACTTTTCAGCGTGAAGACGGCATCGTTATGATGGATTTCCATCGATGCATCGGGTGCCGGTTCTGCATGGCGGCATGCCCCTATGGGTCCAGAAGTTTCAATTTCAGGGATCCCCGGCCCGCCATCGAGGAGGAAAACGACGATTTTCCCACCCGGATGAGAGGGGTCGTGGAAAAATGCAACTTCTGTGCGGAGCGTCTGGCCGAAGGCAAGATGCCGGCCTGTGTCGAGGTATCAGAGGGCGCTCTGGTATTTGGCGATCTTGAAGATCCAAACTCTGAAATCCGGAAGGTCTTGCGGGAAAACTACGTGATTCAACGTAAACAGAACCTGGGCACCAATCCTTCGGTTTATTACATTATATGAGGTAGAAGATTATGCTTGAGAGGGCGTTTAAAGGAAGTAAGGGCTATTGGGTTTGGCTGGTTGCATTGCTTGCAGTTATCGGGGTCGGTTTCGGGTTTTACCTGCGCCAGTTGACCTTCGGGTTGGGTATCACCGGCATGAGCCGGGATGTTTCCTGGGGTTTCTATATCGCCCAGTTTACTTTTCTGGTCGGTGTCGCCGCCTCGGCTGTCATGCTGGTAATCCCCTATTATCTGCATGATTACAAAAAATTCGGCAGGATTACGGTATTGGGTGAATTCCTGGCGGTAGCCTCGGTTATCATGTGCCTGCTCTTTATCATCGTCGACCTTGGCCAGCCCATGCGGCTGTTCAACGTATTAATCCATCCAACGCCGAATTCGATGCTATTCTGGGATATGATCGTTTTGAACGGCTATCTGTTTTTAAACATCCTGATTGGATGGAACGTCCTGGAGGCGGAGAAAAACTCCGTACCGCCGCCGCAATGGGTCAAACCCTTGATCTATATCTCCATTCCGTGGGCGATCAGTATTCATACGGTAACCGCCTTTCTGTACTGCGGTTTGCCCGGCCGGGGGTTTTGGCTAACCGCCATTTTGGCCCCCCGCTTTTTGGCGTCGGCGTTTGCTGCGGGTCCGGCTTTCCTTATTCTTCTGGCCTTTATCGTTCGCCGGTTTGCAAGATATGACGCAGGACGCGACCAGATCCAGACGATGGCAAAAATCGTGACATATGGGGCCATCGCCAATGTTTTCTTTTTCCTTTGTGAGGTTTTTGTCGCCCTCTACAGCCAGATCCCGGGGCATACTGCTCATTTGCAGTATTTGTTTTTTGGCCTTCACGGCCATGGCGTACTGGTTCCCTGGATGTGGACGTCAATTTTTCTCATGCTTGCAGCCATCATATTGCTGGTGATTCCTTCAGCCCGAAGAAATGAAGCCGTCCTGGGGGTTGCATGTGTCGCCATATTTGTGGGTATCTGGATCGACAAGGGCCTTGGTATGATATCCGGCGGTTTTATTCCCAATCCCCTGCACCATGTAAAAGAATATGTCCCCACCATTCCAGAGATCGCCATTACCGTTGCGGTATATGCGGCCGGATTCTTGATCCTGACGATACTGTATAAGGTTGTCGTAGGGGTAAAACAGGAAGTCGGGGAATAGGCTGGCTTTCCCGGTATATTCAAAGGGTTCATTTTTACGAATGAGCCCTTTTTTTGTTTTTGTTTTTTATTGACAATTTAATAGTTTATTTTATAATTATATAATTTATAATCAAATTATAGGATCATCACGGAGGATGTGAGTCATGTATGCGGTGGTTGCTACAGGAGGTAAGCAATACCGGGTCGAAGAAGGGGACGTTCTGCGGATTGAGAAAATCCCGGGAAATGTCGGCGAGACGTTTGCGTTTGATAAAGTACTTCTTTTATCTGATGATAAAACGCTTTCCATTGGGACGCCTGCATTGTCGAATGCCTCGGTAAATGCCCGGATTGTGGAGCAGGGAAAGGGTAAAAAAATCCTTGTGTTTAAATACAAACGCCGTAAGCGGGTTCGAGGCAAACAGGGGCATCGGCAACCGTTTACAGCGGTTAAAATTGAAAACATCAATCAATGACAGGATAGGTGTAAGGAGTACAGCCATGTCACATAAAAAAGCAGGCGGCAGCTCAAAGAACGGCCGGGACAGTAACGCCCAGCATCGGGGGGTAAAACGATACGGTGGGCAGTTTGTGAAAGCCGGCAATATTCTTGTCCGCCAGGTGGGGACCCGGATTCATCCCGGGCAGAATGTCGGCCTGGGAAAAGACTACACCCTGTTTTCAAAAATTGACGGCCGGGTCGCTTACGAACGACAGGGCCGGTCCAAAAAACGGGTCAGTGTTTACGCCGTGTGAAATTCATTGATGAGGCCGTAATTCATGTCAGCGCCGGAAAGGGCGGCCCGGGCTGTGTCAGCTTCAGACGGGAAAAATATGTTCCCAAAGGCGGACCGGACGGCGGTGACGGCGGTAAGGGCGGGGATGTCATTATTCAAACGTCGGAAAGGCGGCGCACATTATATCAATTCCGCTATAAAAGACATTTCAAAGCGGCCAACGGGGCTCCCGGCCGGGGAAACCAAAAGACCGGTAAAAACGGGGAAAACATTATTATTGAGGTTCCGCCGGGAACCATCGTTCGCGATGTTGAGACCGGAGAACGGGTCAAAGATTTTACAAAGCCGAACGAGACTATTATAATCGCCAAAGGCGGGGCCGGCGGCAGGGGGAACAGGCGCTTCGTCACCTCGACCAATCGGACCCCGCGCCATGCCCAGTCCGGACTTCCCGGCGAAACCTACTCTTTGCAACTGGAATTAAAGCTCCTGGCGGATGTCGGGATCATCGGTTACCCCAACGCTGGGAAATCGACATTGGTCAGCCGGATTACATCAGCCCATCCCAAAATAGCAGACTATCCGTTCACTACGCTTACCCCGACGCTGGGGGTCGTCACCCCAGACAATGGAGAGCCTTTCGCTGTCGCGGACATCCCGGGATTAATCGAAGGCGCGCATGATGGCGCCGGGCTGGGGGATAAATTTTTGCGGCATGTAGAGCGCACCCGGACGCTTATTCATCTAATCGATGCGGCAGCCATAGACCCCGATAATCCCCTGGTCGCATATAAGGCGATCAATCGGGAGCTTTCCGGTTTTCATCCGAAACTCATGGATAAACCGCAGATCGTGGTACTGAATAAGATCGATCAGCCGGCGGGCCAGGCCAATGCGGACCGATTTCTTCAGGCATTTACCGGTCATTCGGCTATGACCATTTCGGCGTATACCGGCCAAAATGTTTCCGCATTAATCGAGCGTTTAAACGAAGCAGTCAATGGACCAAAAGCTGATGAGTAACAGTGAGGAGTACTTCCGGGCGGTCCGTCGGGTTGTCGTCAAGGTTGGCAGCAATGTGTTGACCGGCCGCGATGGACTCAATATGGTCGTCATCGACTCCCTATGCAGCCAAATCAACCGATTGTTTCGGGAAGGCATCGAGGTGATACTGGTATCCTCCGGGGCTATGGCCTCGGGGCGGAAGAAAATCGGCCTGGCCCGACGGCCGGATGAAATACCAAAACGCCAGGCGATGGCCGCCGTGGGTCAGGCCGGGTTGATCCTGGCCTATGAAAACGCCTTTTCCAGCTATGACCGGAAGGTGGCCCAGATACTTTTAACCAGTGACGATTTAAGCGGCAGCCGACGCCGGTATTTAAATGCCCGAAATACCCTGTACACCCTTTTATCCTGGAAGGTGCTGCCGATTATCAACGAAAATGATACGGTCGTGGTAGAAGAAATCAAATTCGGCGATAATGATAATCTTTCAGCACTGATCACCCTGATGATGAATGCCGATATTCTGATCAATTTAACCGATATCGACGGCTTGTTCACAGCGGATCCGCGAACCTGCGAGGATGCGAAACTCATCGAGGAGGTCAGCACCATCAATAAATCCATTGAAAAAATAGCCGGCGACATTCCGGGTGCGCTGGGTACCGGCGGCATGATGTCCAAGATCCAGGCGGCTCGAAAAGTCACATCTGCCGGCGTTCCCATGGTGATAGCCAACGGAAGGCGCCCGAATATTCTGGAGCAGCTGTTTAAGGGCGAGCGACGGGGAACGTTTTTTGTCCCGGCCAAGGACAAGCTGTCCAGTCGAAAATGTTGGATTGGGTTTACGGTAAAACCCAAAGGCGGTATAAAAATTGATGAGGGTGCGGCCTTGGCCATCCGGGAAAAGGGAAAAAGCCTGCTTGCCGGCGGGATCCTAGATATTTCCGGAGATTTCGGGGTGGGCGCCCCCGTGGAAATAACCGATACCCATAACAGCCGATTGGCTGTCGGGCTGGTCAACTACAGTGCGGGAGAACTAAAGAAAATCAAGGGTTGCAACACCAGGGAGATCAAGGAGCGACTCGGGCACAAACCCTATGATGAAGTGATTCACCGGGATAATCTGACGGTGCTTGATCCATGCAGCCCTCAATAAAAGGGAACGCCCCATGTCAGTAGAAACGACGATTCTTGAAATGGCAAAATCAGCCAGGGCGGCGGGGAGAGAACTCTCTCGCTGCCCGACGGACAGGAAAGATGCCGCCCTCTTAAAAATTGCCGATCAGCTGGAGGCGGATGCGGAGCGGATTAAAGCCGAAAACGGTCGGGATGTATCTGCGGCAAAAGAAAACGGCCTTTCGAATGCAATGATCGACCGCCTGAGCGTAACCGACGCTACCATCTCCGATATGGCCCAAGGGCTGCGCGAAATCGTCCGACTCACCGATCCGGTAGGGACCACCAGCGAGACCTGGATCCGTCCCAATGGACTCGAAGTCTGCCGTATGCGGATCCCCCTGGGGGTGATCGGCATTATCTATGAGTCCCGCCCGAACGTGACCATCGATGCCGCCGGCCTATGTTTGAAGGCCGGCAACGCCGTTATTTTGCGCGGCGGTTCCGAAGCGCTGAATTCCAACCGGGCCCTGGCGGAGGCCGTCGCCAAAGCCCTCTCCGATGCCAATCTTCCGGAAACGGCCGTTCAGGTTGTCCCCGTCCGGGAACGTGAGGCCGTCAATTACCTGCTTCAGCAGGAGGAGACCGTGGATCTTATTATCCCCCGGGGCGGTGAAGGATTGATTCGGTTTGTGGTCGAGAACTCAAAGATCCCGGTATTAAAACATTATAAAGGGATCTGCCATGTTTATGTGGACGAGTCGGCCGATCTTCAGATGGCCGAAGAGGTCTGTTTTAATGCCAAGGTCCAGCGCCCCGGGGTCTGCAATGCCATGGAAACCCTTTTGGTTCATCAATCGACGGCCCCGGAGTTTCTTCCGAAAATGGCCGAACGGTTCGCGCAGGCCGGCGTGGAGCTCCGGGGATGCCCGGAAACCTGCAGGCTTGTGAGTTCGGCCCAGCCGGCCGAGGAGGCCGACTGGTATGCGGAGTTTCTGGATTTAATCCTTGCGGTAAGGGTCGTTGAAAATATGGATGAGGCCGTTTCGCATATCGCGACTTATGGCTCCAACCATACCGAGGCGATTATCACTTCAGATTACAACCGGTCCAGGCGGTTTTTGCGGGAGGTAGACGCCTCGGTGGTTCTTGTCAACGCGTCCACCCGGTTCAATGACGGCGGCCAGCTCGGCTTGGGCGCTGAAATGGGAATCAGCACCTCAAAACTGCATGCCTATGGCCCCATGGGGGTTGACGAGTTGACCACAACCAAATTCGTGGTCTGTGGAAACGGACAATTAAGATCCTAACGGAGCCGATGGTGAAGCGCGCAGGACTGTTTGGCGGAACGTTTAACCCGATTCACATGGCCCATCTTCGGGCGGCAGAGGAGGTCAAATCCGGATTTGGTCTGGATTGCATCTATTTTATACCGGCCGCCCTGCCCCCGCACAAGGATACCTATGCTCTGGTCGATGCCGGGGACCGGCGGGAGATGATAAGTCGGGCGATAGATTCTAACCCGGGCTTTGCCATATCGGATGTAGAGCTTAGGCGCGAGGGACGCTCCTATACCATCGATACGGTGAAGGCCTTTAAGGAGGACCCTTCGGAGGACACGGCATATTTCTTGATAATCGGTATGGACCAATTTTTTGATATCGGCACCTGGAAGGACTACGAAGCACTTTTTGAGGAAATCCCGATAATCGTGCTTACCCGACCGCAGGAACATGGTACGGGGCGCCTAAAAAGCTTCGATGCCGTGGTGGAGCATGTCTATTCCCATGTGGACAAGGGGTATCAAGCCCGCCCGGAGGAGATGTGCCTGGTTCATACCGCCAAGGAACGGATATGGCTGTTCGAGGTCACGCCGCTGGCCATCTCATCGAGCAAGATCCGCGAGTTGGTCAGGCAACAGAATTCAATCAAGTATCTGGTGACAGATACGGTGGAGGCATATATTTTAGCAAAGGATCTTTACAGCTATGGGATTTGAAGACCTGGATGCCCCATTGGAACTGTATATCCGAGCCGCATTGGGGAGAAAAGCCAGGGATTTAATTCTTCTGGATGTTCGGGAATTGACGACGCTGGCCGATGTTTTTATACTGTGTACCGGCCGTTCAAACCGTCAAGTTACGGCGATTGCGGATCATATCCGCCGCTATATGAAGGATAATGGAATTCGGCCGTTATATGTCGAAGGCCTCAAGGAAGGCCACTGGGCGCTTCTGGACTACGGCCAGGTGGTCATTCACGTGTTTTATGAACCGGTCCGGCAGTTTTATGATCTGGAAAGCCTTTGGTCGGATGCCCGGCGCATACCGGTTGAAGATTTTATTGGGAGCCTGCCGGAGGACGATCAAGCCGATGGAGCGATAACCTAGATGACATGCATACTAATGATACTGGACGGATGGGGTATTGATGCGCCAGGGGAGACCAATGCCGTGTCAGTGGCGAAAACGCCGTTTCTCGATCACATCATGGCCGAGTTTCCCGGCACGCAACTGGCATGTTCTGGAGAGGCTGTGGGGTTACCGGACGGCATTATGGGAAACTCTGAGGTGGGCCATTTGAATCTGGGCGCCGGCCGGGTGGTCTATCAGGTGCTTTTGCGTATTGACATGGCTGTCAAAGACGGGTCGTTTTTTGAAAACGAGGCGCTGAACGCGGTTATGGACAGGGTAAACGAAAATCAGTCGGCGCTGCATTTAATGGGCCTGGTCTCCGACGGCGGGGTCCATAGCCAGTTGACCCATCTTAACGCGTTAACCGACATGGCGGAAAAAAAAGGAATCTCAAGGGTATATATCCATGCCATACTGGACGGGCGGGATACGCCCCCGGATAGCGGGGTTACCTATATCAATCAATTGGGGCGGCATATCAGCGATAAACCCGGAACCCAAATCGCCTCCATCTGCGGCCGGTTCTATGCCATGGATCGGGACACCCGGTGGGAGCGGACGGAAAAAGCCTATCGGCTTTATACCGAGGCTGCGGGGATTTCCGAATCCGATCCGGCGGCGGCGGTTAAAAACGCCTATAGCCGCGGGGAGACGGATGAATTCGTGGAGCCCGTGGTAATTACCGATGATGCCGGCAACCCGCTTACCACAGTAAAAGACAACGACGGCATTATTTTTTTTAATTTCCGGCCGGATCGGGCGCGCCAGATCACGCGCGCCTTCACGGACCCAGAGTTCAGGGAGTTTGAGCGAAAGCGCGTGCCGGATCTTTGCGAGTATGTCTGTATGGCCCAATACGATGAAAGCTTTACCCTGCCCGTGGCTTTTCCGCCGCTTCATTTGGATCAGATCCTGGGCGAAGTGGTGAGTTATCAAGGGCTCAATCAGCTGCGAATCGCTGAAACAGAAAAATACGCCCATGTCACCTACTTTTTTAACGGTGGCGAGGAAACCCCGTTTGCCAACGAAGATCGCCATCTGGTGCCTTCGCCGCGGGAAGTCAATACCTATGATGAAAAGCCGGAAATGAGCGCATACGAGGTAGCCGACCAGGTGGTATCCTACCTGAAGATGGAGAAATATGACTTGATGGTAATTAATTTTGCCAATCCTGACATGGTGGGGCATACTGGGGTTATGGGGGCAGCGGTAAAGGCCTGCGAAACAGTTGACCGGTGCGCGGAGAAAGTGGTGACCGCCGCCCTTGAGAAAGACGCCGTCATCCTGGTGACTGCCGACCACGGCAACTCAGAGAAGATGGTGGATGAGAACGGCCAGAAGCATACGGCCCATACATTAAACCCTGTTCCCCTCATTCTGGTCTCAAAAGATGACAGCCGGTTCCGACATGTCCGTCTCCGTAGCGGCGTCCTGGGTGATATTGCCCCGACGATTCTGGAAATAATGGGTATTGAGAAACCAGAGAGGATGACGGGAAAAAGTTTGATGAAGTCTTTTGAGGATGGGCACTAGTTAAAGAGAAGGTGATCTATGCCATCAGATGTACAGAAACCCTATGATATGATAACTGATTTCGCAACCGGCAGAAGTATTCCGGATATCGGGACGGAGCCCCACCGGCAGGCGGTCGAAAAATATCTTCACGAGCGTCTGGGATACCCGCTTTCAAGTATCGGGGTGGATGTTGAAATGACGCTGGAAGTGGCGGGAGAGCCTTACCATACCCAACTGGACCTGGTTATAACTGTTGCATGTAAGCCTTTTATGGTGATTAAATGCGCTGCCGGTTCCCTTGACTCCAGGGAAAAGGAGGTGATCGCGGCTGCGCGCGTGATGGATGCCATGCCGGTTCCCTATGCCGTTTCCTCGGACGGCACCACCGCACTGGTCTATGACGCGGTAAACCGAAAAAAAATCGGTGAGGGTCTGGACCAGATGCCCTCATATGAGGCGGCGGAAGCGTTTTTACAGACCTATGCGCCGGAGCCGATTGCAGAAGACCGGCGAAAGCGGGAGAAAATTATATTCAAATCCTATGACAGTATGAATCTCAATGTGCAACGAAATGTGCAGCGGTAAGTAAGGGTTCGTCACAAAATAAGTTGGGCAAAATTTGGCGCCGGAATTTTTTCCGTCGCCGAGGCGCGAGGAGGGAAAATAGCAGGCTATTTGACCGACGCAGCAACAAAGAAGACGGGAAAAAGAACAAGCCAAATGTTCAAGTGGTTTTGTGACGAACCCTTACTATCCCGAGAAGAATGAAGGATGGGTGAGCCATCATGCCGGAGACACAGGTTGAAAACAGGGCCGTTGGACTGGTCAACCATATGAATGCGGCCATTACGAATGTTCGTTTGTACCCGGCGACAAGCTCATTAATCGAAGTCTCTATCAACCGGTTGAACAGTTTCCTGGACGGCCTCTTTGCCGCCGAAACATCGATTGTATATGCAGAGTCTGAAAAAAATTTGTTGGTCCAGGGTGAGCCGCTCCCGGAAAAAGAACAGAAGAAGCCCCAAATCCAATCCTTTTTGAATCTGCTTTTAACGTTTGGCATCAAAAGCCTGACATTTGAACAAGGGGTGACGGCGGCGGAGCTCAACGAGTTTGTGCAGCTGCTCGCTAAATCGCCGGAGAATCAGGAAGATGCGCTCCATCTGAAAGAATTGATGGAGCAGAGAAAAATTCCCCATATTATACTCGACGAAAAAATTTATATAGAGCGGGATGCCGAGCAAAGCATTTTATCCGGGATGGATATCTCTGATGAGGAAATCGCGCGGGCGGTCTTTGGTGACGAAGCGATATCAGAGGAGGCAAAGCAGGAGCTGCGTGAGCTTGCCAAGCAGCCGGGTTGGTTAACCCAGGCCTTTCAGGCGGGGGTCAAGCAGGCGGCAGCCGCAGGTGAGGGCGGGGAAGCGGCTTTGGCGGAGAGGCTCTCAAAGCTGATCGACGGTCTGGAAGCCGTCTCTGCGGCTGATCGGCGGGAAGTTTCTCGGACATTTATCGACGCCATGGCTGAAATGGATGATGAGGTTTTGCTTACCCTTTTAAACCAGGATTTAAACAAGGTTTTCGGCCCCCAATTTTTTGAAGAGCTGAGCAATACACTAGACGACGAGACGCTTAACAGGCTCTCCGAACGGATCGAAAAGATGATCGAGACCGCGCCCGCCGAGTCCGAAAAAAACCTCCAACAGGCGCTTGAACTGTTGAAAGCTACGGAAAAGGTACAAAATCGGTTCGAACAAACGGACAATAAGACCGCCGAATCGTTGCCGACATCCCCGGCGGGGGAGACGAAATCGTCGGGTGAGCAACTCAAAGCCTTGTTTAACCGGCTTTTAAATGGGGATACGGAGGTATTGCCCCAGCTCACATTAATGGAAGGGCTCAGTCAGGCGGTTGGGAAGCTAATGGCGGGCGGCCGGGCGTCAACCATTAATGCGCTGTTTGATCGGCTTATGGAAGGGCTTGAGAGCAAAAATCCGGCGGTTAAAAACGGTGCCGCGGAAATGATCACCGAGATGGATGGTTCTCTGGCATCAAATGATCGATTGGCGGAGCGGATCGAGTGGTCGAAGAAACTTTCGGAATGGGTTAAACAGGAAGCCGAGATCACTGAAGCATTCAAGACCATCACCCGCCAACTGCAGGGGGTTTCTGAAACATTGATTCGGGAGGACGAGTCTGATGCGGCCGCTCATATTCTTGAAGCCTATCAACTTCTGGAAACCGGCAATTTAACCAACGATCAGGCCATTCAGGCTTTGGCTGCGAATATGTTGCAAAATCTGGCTACAGACGATATATTGGACGCGCTGTTGAAGGATAAAAGCGGCGAAGGTGAAAAACCCGATGAGGCGGATATCTATAGCCTTGTTATACTGGGTACGACTACTGTCGAGCGTCTTTTGGATCGGTTGCGGGACAGCCACAATCGTTCGGAGAGAAACCGGATCGTCCAGGTTGTTACCCAAATAGGCGACCCGGCGTTGTCGCCGGTTGTTGAACGGTTGAATCAGGAAGGTCCGTGGTATTATCTTCGCAACCTGTTGCTGTTGCTTGGCCGAATCGGAAATAGCGGCCATATAGAGATTTTGGAGCGTTTTTTGAAATTTGACGATTTCCGCGTTCAGCGTGAAGCCGTGCTTGCCATCCAAAACATCGGGGGAGAAAAAGCCGGACAAAAGCTGTTAAACCGGTTGGATCAGGTTTCGGATGAACTGAAACCGGTCGTTATTACCGTCCTTGGTCTTATGAAATATCGAAAATCCCTGCCATACCTGATAATGTCTCTTGAAAACCGCAGTCTTGGTGACACAAAGGAGTCCAAGGCGGAGATTAATATCAAAATATGCGAAGCTTTAGCTCAAATGAAGGATGCCAACGCAGTGCCGGTTCTGGAAAAGATCGTCCGAACCAAGGGATTTCTGGGCATCAAGTCCCATGAGCCAAGGCTCAGAACAGCGGCGACCAAAGCCTTGGCCGAGTTTCCCTCGGGAATGAATCCGGATTAACGGTGGAATTAATATGTAATAGGAGGATCTGTATGCCGTCAACCGATCGTTTGCAACAAGAGGCCATGGTGGATGATTATGTGGCAAAAAACGACAAAGACTCTGCAGTTAAACTGCTATATAATCTGGTAGCTGAATACGCCAAGGAGAAAAATTTTGAAAAGGCGGAGGCTTTGCATAATAAACTATATGAAGTCGATCCCATGGCGTTGACTGAAATTGTTCGATCCAGTGAAATTATCGAGGCGGAAAAAAGTGAAACGCTGGACCCGAAGCATCTCGAATTGTGGCACGATTTGTTCAGCAGTTTATCCACCGCTGAAGCCAATGCCCTGTATTACTCGATGAAATCCGATACTTTTGAATCCGGTGAAACGATTATGGAGCAGGGCAGGATAGGCAATCGCCTTTATTTTATTTTAAAAGGTGAAATCAATGCGTTATACAATCGTGAGAATACCGAGGTGCTTTTCAAAACGCTTTCTGCCGGTGATATTATCGGCCAATCCCCCTTTTTTTCGTCAACGGTCTGTACGGTAACAATGAACGCATCAGGCCGGGCGGCAGTCAGCTATCTGGAAAACAGCGTGCTGAAACAATGGAAAAACGATGTGCCGACGCTTGAAACCAAACTATATGACTACTGCATCAGAAGGGATAAAGTAAAGCAGGGGCTGGAAAGCAAAAAAATGGACCGTCGTTCAGATGAACGAGTGAATTTGTCCGGCCGCATCTCGTTTCAACTGCTCGATAAATCCGACAACCCCATAGCGAAAGCCTATAAGGGGGAGATCTCCGATATCTCGGCCGGGGGGCTTTCCTTTATGGTTAAAAGTTCCAAGGAGCAGACGCTTCGGATGCTCCTTGGCCGGCGAATCCTTGTGAGCTTTGAAATTCCGGTTAAAAGCGGCCCTCCCCGTACAGTCAACGAAAAGATGACCATTATTGCGATCCAGTCGATGGTCTTCGATGACTACTCAATTCATGTTAAATATGAAGACAGGAAAACAAAGCCGTTTATCGACGAAATCGATACCGAACAACCCGTCCGTCCAACTTGAGAACTATTTACCGGACACATCCTTGCCACAGTGCTTGCAGATTTTTGCCCGTTTTTTAATAATTTCGGCGCAAAATGGACATTCACGCGTAAAATGGCGTTCATGTATTTTTTCAACAGCTTCCTCAGCTTTTTCCTGCAAAATGGGGTTTCCGAATCTATGATTGTTAATTAGTTCGAGAGCTTCCAGGTTGCCCAGGTCTCCGGCCATTTCAGCCGCTTTAACCCTGACTCGGGCCGGTTGTGAGGCATCCATCAGCATTTGCATGACGGTGACTTCATCTTTTGATACATAGCATTCGGCCAGAACGGAAAACCCTTTCTTGATGTTTTCTTTTAGGGCTTCCCTTTCCGCCATAACCTGTTCATCAATCACCTGTGCCTGGCCACCTGCGGAACTGAATACCGGCATAGCCTCAAAATGATCATCGTTCGGGCTTTTGATGCACCGATAGGAAGCGTGTTGGGAGTAATTTTCCCATAGATTATCCCATCCGTTAACATATAGCGGGCATTCGTCATTAAAACAGACATACATGTATGGCGAATCCCACCCGAGTCCGTCGCTGAAAGCTACAGGCGGAACCTCCCAGAGCTGCATTTCCTCTCCACAGTGGGGACATATGGGCTTCTGCTCATTTAGGAGTCGTTCCAAGACCTGCTCTTTTGTCTCTAAATTCATCTGAATGTTCCTTTTGGGGTTGACGTTTTATCATACGGTTTGGGAGCTACTTATTATTATTCTCATCTGTGTTGTCATCTTCATTGTCAAACAAATCCAGCGCATCTTCATCTATATTGGAAACCTCGCTACTGTCGTCGCTATTATTGCCGGCGTCTTTTTCATCACTATCCGACTTTTCCTCCTCCTCATCCAGATTGTTATTGAGAAGGTCATCAATGGCTACCGACTCATCATCGTTTTCATTATCCGGCCCTGCCTTTTCTTTTTTCAAGGCCTCAATATCATCAAAGGTGATTTCCACAGATGGCTGATCCGTTTGATTGAATAGATGGCTGACGGAATCGGCTATTTTGTCTGCATATTCTGCTACTGGATACAAATTAGGGGTGCGCAGGATTTCAATCAATGTCTCTTTTCCCTCGGATACCGCAGCTTCTATCTTATCCCCGTCATAGCTCTCTTCGCAGACCAGTGAAAAGATATCCTTATCCAGCTCCGCAAATTCTTGGATCTTTATTTGCTGATTCTCTTGGTCTTTTGTAATTAGATACTTCTGCTTCATCCGGGGTCTCCTTCAAAAAATATGCCGTATTGATTGCAATACGGCGTTTTAGTAATTATGGTAAAAATACAAAATCTTTTGATATCGAAATAATAAGGCAAAATCAAGAGATGTCAACATATCTCTGTATCCCCTAGGGTAGACGAACAGTTTTTTAACAGAATACAGGAAAATCAGGTAAAATAAAATGTTGACCTTGTTTTTGGCCCTTTGTTATATCACCTAAAAACAAGCGGAGGGATGGCCGAGTGGCTTAAGGCGGCGGTCTTGAAAACCGTTGAGCGAAAGCTCCGTGGGTTCGAATCCTACTCCCTCCGCCATACATATGCGGAGAGATGGCCGAGCTGGCTGAAGGCGCTCGCCTGCTAAGCGAGTATGGGGTGAAAGCTCCATCGAGGGTTCGAATCCCTCTCTCTCCGCCATTTTCAATAAGTTAGCCTGATCTTCGGATCGGGCTTTTTTATTTTTGAGGATGTGACATGATCGATTGGGGCGTGGAATGCGGGGGCATACTTTGAAAACCCGGGGGTTTTGTAGGACAAACGATGACAAAAATGTCCAAAGAAATCCGATATCTTTATCTTTACGTTTATGTTAAATTAAAATCTTCAAAGATGCTGCGGATAAACCGTTTCTAAGTAACTTGAAAATATATATTAATATTCCAGAAGCTTAACTCTTTGTCATTGAGAGGAGCGAAAGCAACGAGGAATCTTGTTTGTTAAAGATTTCTCGCTGCCGCTCGAAATGACAAAATTGGATGAATCGTCTCAGTGCCTCAGTGCCTCAGTGCCTTTAACCTGTCGCAAAAGTTACTTTCTGCAAAAATACCGCAGCGGCGGAATAAACCGCTTTTTACGAGACTGTCAAAAATTAAATCTTCAAAAAACTGAAACGCTCAATTTCGGTGGAAATTTCCGGGGCCCATCCTCAGGAGCTTGATATGAAGAGGAATTCGCTTATTCTGATTGTTGATGATGATCGAAGCACCCGCCTGCTCAGCAAAAAAGCGCTGGAACAGAATCTATATGACGTTGTAGAGGCAGAAAACGGCCTGGCGGCAGTCGATGCCTTTAAAAAACATCGGCCGGATTTGGTGCTTCTTGATGTGGTTATGCCCCATATGGACGGTTTTGAAGCCTGCCGCAGAATCCGGTCTCTGCCCGCCGGAGCTATGGTGCCCATTATCATCATTACCGGTTCCCTGGCTTTTGAAGCCATCGGCGAAGCCTACAAGGCGGGGGCAACCGACTTTTTTGCCAAACCTATAGATAGCCGTATTTTAAAGGAGCGGGTCCGTTACATGCTCCGGGCCAGTGCGACGGCCAACCAGCTGCAGCAGAGCCAGGAACTTTTGTCAAGAGCCCAAACCGTGGCCAGCCTGGGAAGCTTCTTCTATGAGCCCGGCTCGTCGAATCTCCAGGTATCCGAAGCATTTCAACTTCAATTCGGTCCCTCAGATAAAAATCAGCCGGTGACTTGGCGTGCCTTTTGGCAAAAGATCCATCCGGAGGATCAAAAGATTCTGCGTCCGCTTTTGCAGAGTGCCCGTATGGCAGGGGCCTGTTTCAGACAGGATATCCGTATGGTTGACAGCAACAAAGGGCCTCGTTTTGTTATGCTCCAAATCGATCCGGAAACGGACAGCGACGGAAACGTCGTTCGCTTTATCGGAATCGTTCAGGATATTACCGAACGAAAACTCTCCGAGCTTCTTGAGAAGGATCAAAATTTTGTCATGCAGCTGATTGTCAGGAAAGAGCCTTTGAAGGGAATCTTTCTCGAGGCCGCCCGCCTCTTGGAACGTCAGCGCCCCCGAAGCCTGGCTGCCATATGCCAGGTGGAAGATGGGCAAGTCCGGAGGATGATATCGCCAAGCCTGCCAGCTCAGTTCTGTCAAGCCATGAGTGAACTATCCCTGACAACGGATAACGGCACATGCGCCGCCGCAGCCTGTCTTGGCCAACCGGCTGTGGCCGAAGACGTGGCGACGAATCTTTTTTGGAAAAACCGGCGGGAAGAAGCTTTAGCGCACGGTATCCTTTCCTCAGCCTCTGTTCCTATAACCTCTGGGACGGGGCAGGTATTGGGAACTGTCGGTATATTATGCGGGGAGAACTATCACACGACCAATGCAGATCTCGAGCTCATGGAGCGAGTGGCCAGTCTGGCGGCATTGGCCATGGAGCAGGAGTATCTCTCCCAGCAATTGGTTTATCAGGCCCGACACGATCCTCTGACCGGGCTTCTCAATCGGGGAACGCTCATTCACTGGATGTCCCAGACGCTCAAGCAATATCCCCGCAAGACGTCTTTTGGGGCCTATATGCTGATTGATCTCGACCGGTTTAAACAAATCAACGACTCATTAGGACACCATACCGGGGATATACTGCTCAGGCATGTGGCAGAACGGTTCAAGGAGTGGCTGCGGCAAAGCGATGTGCTGAGTCGGGTGGGGGGCGATGAATTTGTGGTGGTGCTCCCGGAGATAAAAGACGCGGAGGATGCCGTAAGATCGGCAACAAGGCTTCTGGACGCTTTAAAGACACCATTTTTTATAGAAGACCAACAGTTGACTATTGAAGCCAGCATTGGGATCACGCTTTTTCCCCAAGATGCCACGGATGGCACCGAACTGCACAAAAATGCGGATATCGCAATGTATGTCGCAAAGAACGAAGGGGGGAACAGGCTCCATTTTTTTGACAGTAAAATGCATGAAGCAGTGATCCAACGCCTTCAGGTTCAAAACGATCTTCGCAAGGCGCTTGAGAGATATGAATTTGAACTCCATTACCAGCCCCAGATGGATATGAACTCCAATAAACTGATGGTCATGGAAGCCCTTATCCGCTGGAACCATCCGGAGCGGGGCCGCATTGCCCCGGACCGGTTCATTCCTGTAGCTGAGGAAAGCAGGCTAATAATTCCCATCGGAAAATGGGTGCTCAGGCAAGCATGCCGTCAAAACAAGGAATGGCAAAAACAAGGATTCTCTCCGGTTCGGGTGGCGGTCAATGTGTCTGCGGTGCAATTTACGGAAACGGATTTGGCTAAAATTGTTCAGGAAACGCTTGAAGAAACGGGTTTGGAGGCCAAATGGCTGGAAGTGGAGATCACAGAGACAGTATTACTTAAAAACCTGGGAAAAGCCAGAGAGAACCTAAAGGCGCTCAAGGCGCTTGGCGTAACCACGACACTGGACGATTTTGGGACCGGCTATTCTTCCATCACCTATTTGAGAGATATACCCCTGGACGGTATTAAAATTGACCAGAGCTTTATCCGGGATATGGATATCCCCGCAAATATCGATGAATGCAGAAATACCCATTTTGTCAAAGCTTTTGCCACAATAGCGCAGAGCCTTGACCTTCAGCTGGTGGCCGAGGGGGTGGAAACCATGGAGCAGAGTCTGTTTCTGAAGCGCATGGGCTATACCATAGGCCAGGGGTTTCTTTTCAGCGTCCCTCTTCCGGCCAATGAGGCCGGCAAATTACTGGTACGAACATCACAGGAGACAAAGGCCACACAAATACCCGAAGGGCAGAACTGATCGATAACCCCAAACGCCAATCCGTATTGGGGCGTTTCAAAGAGGCAAGGTTTGACAATCTCGTAAAAAGTTCAAGCCCCGTTTAAGATCCGGAGGCGCGCAAAATCCCGAGGAATGCAGAGTACTTAGCTGTACGTGAAATTCCGGGGGACGGAAGCGCAGCACAGATATTGAACTTCTAAGTAACTTGAAAATATATATTAATATTCCAGAAGCTTACCTCTCTGTCATGCCGACGAGCGAAAGCGACGAGGAATCTTGATTGTTAAAGATTTCTCGCTGCCGCTCGAAATGACAAAATTGGATGAATCGTCTCAGTGCCTCAGTGCCTCAGTGTCTTTACCTCGTAACAGAAGTTACTTTTAAGCTCGGTCCCGGGCCTCGGCCCGGGGGGAACACTTCCAAGGAACTCGACAATATTTAATATTATCTTAGAAGCTTCCGCTGCTGTCATTCCGAGAAACGAAAGTGACGAGGAATCTTGATTGTTAAAGATTTCTCGCTACCGC
>JAGXLR010000165.1 GCA_018334555.1 Desulfobacterales bacterium | reverse complement strand
GATGATTCGAAGGTTTCGATAATCGATATCAATGTGCTTCTGCATCAGACGCCTGGCGGGATGCTTTCCAACCTGGTCAACCAGTTAAAGCAGATGGATGCGCTGGACCGGATCTATGATGTCTACGAAGAGCTGCCCCGGGTCCGCAGGGAGCTGGGTCAGGTCCCGCTGGTTACCCCCACCAGCCAGATTGTTGGCACCCAGACGGTCAACAACGTGTTGTTTGATGATGAAAACGAACGATACAAAATGATTACCGGCCAGGTCAAGGACCTCTGCTACGGATTATATGGAAAGACCCCGGCGCCCATTGATCCGGAAGTCCAGAAGAAGGCGCTCAAGGGCTATGAGCGGGGGGAGAAGCCGATTACCTGCAGGCCGGCGGAAGTGCTTGAACCCGAACTCGACAAGGCCAGGGAAGATGTCAAGGATATTTCCACGGATATCGAGGATGTCCTTATCTATGCCCTATATCCCATTACCGGCAAGAAGTTTCTGAAATATAAATACGGCCTGGAATCCCCGCCGGCGGAGGTCAAGCCCAAAACTCTGGAGGATGTCAAAAAAGAGGAGGAGCTGGTCGCCAGGGCCAAGGCCGGCGAGCTGGTTGAAAAGAAACAGCCGGAAACCAGTGAATATTCCCGGACATTCAATGTTTTTGTCGATGATGCCTACTACGAGGTGGTCGTGGATGAGCCCGGCGGCCCGCCGGTAGTGACGCGGGCTGCGGCTCCGGCGAAACAACCCGAAGCGCAACAGGAAAAACCGGCGCCCAGGCCCCAGCCGCAGCCGGCGCCGCAGGCTGAAAAAAGGGCACCAGCGCCGGAAGCCCCGCCCAAAAAAGAAGAGCCAGAAAAGGCGGCGGCGGCCTCCAAACCCGCCCCCGAGCCGTCAACTGCTGCTCCTGCCGAAGGAACGCCGGTTAAAGCGCCGATGCCGGGGATGATCATCAACTATGAGAAACAGGTGGATGACAGCGTGGAAGAGGGGGAGACGGTTGTGGTCCTTGAAGCCATGAAGATGGAGAATTCCCTTCCCGCGCCGGTAAGCGGCAAGATCAAGTCGATTAATTTCAGCGTCGGCGATTCAGTGGCCAAGAATGATGTGCTTTGTGTGATCGGATGAAGACAGGAGTCAATACCTAATGAAGATCCATGAGTTTCAAGCCAAAGAGCTTTTTAAAGAATACGGGGTCCCGGTGCCAAGGGGCGGGCCGGCAAAAAACGCCGACGAAGCGGCCGGGATCGCCGAATCCCTGGGCGGCTTTCCCGTCGTCGTCAAAGCCCAGATTCATGCCGGCGGCCGCGGTAAGGGCGGAGGCGTCAAGGTTTCAAAAACTCTTGATGCGGCTAAAGAAAACGCGGCGGCAATCATCGGGATGAACCTGGTAACCCGTCAGACCGGCCCTGAAGGCAGGACCGTCAAGCAGGTCCTGGTTGAGGAGGGCCTTGAGATTAAAAAGGAGTTGTACTTAAGCCTTATTATTGACCGGGATACGGCCAACATCATGGTGATCGCCAGTGAGGCGGGCGGCGTGGAAATCGAAGAGGTGGCGGCCAGCACTCCGGAGAAAATCATAAAGGTAGAGATCAATCCGCTCCTGGGTATCCAGCCCTATCATGGCCGCCAGGCGGCGTTTGGGCTGAATCTGCCTGCAGCCGCCATTAAGCCCTTCACAAAGATGCTCAATCAGCTCTACAAGCTTTTTGTTGCCTATGACTGTTCGCTTGTCGAGATTAATCCGCTGGTACTCACCGGGGACGATGCGGTGATCGCCCTGGATGCCAAGATGGATTTTGACGATAATGCCAGGTTCCGGCACACCGATATTGTTGAAAAATACAGGGACCTTGATGAGGAGGACCCTCTCGAAGTGGAGGCCTCAAAATACAATTTGAACTATATCAATATGGACGGCAATGTGGGCAACATGGTAAACGGCGCGGGACTCGCCATGGCGGTGATGGACACCATCAAGCTGGCCGGTGCCGAGCCCGCCAATTTCCTCGATGTGGGCGGCGGAGCGACGGCCGAAATGGTGGAGAACGGGTTTCGGATTATCCTGGAGGATGAGAAGGTCAAGGGGATCCTTATCAATATTTTCGGCGGCATTCTGCGCTGCGATATCCTGGCCCAGGGGGTCGTGGCGGCGGCTAAAAACATGGACATCAGGGTTCCCGTGGTGGTCCGCATGGAAGGGACCAACGTGGAAGAGGGCCGAAAAATCCTTGAAGATTCCGGAATGAAAATTTTTACCGCGGTTGACATGAAGGATGCCGGTGAACAGGTGGCCCGGATAGTTGGCTGAACAAGTGATAGCAGGACGTGGGGTATAGGCGAATGAGTATTTATGTAAATTCAGACACCAAGCTGGTGGTGCAGGGAATTACGGGAAAGGAAGGACAATTCCATGCGCGCCAGTGCATTTCATATGGGACGAACGTGGTAGCCGGCGTTACACCGGGCAAAGGCGGCAATGATATGGACGGGGTGCCGATTTTTAATTCGGTAAAGGAGGCCGTTAAAAAGGCCGGCGCCAACTGCAGCATGATATTTGTGCCCCCGCCGTTTGCCGCAGATGCGATCATGGAAGCCGCGGATGCGGGCATTGAATTGATTGTGGCCATTACCGAGGGCATTCCGGTGCTTGATATGGCCCGTGTCAAGCACGTGCTCACCCAGTCCGGGTCCCGGCTGATCGGCCCGAACTGCCCGGGTATCATCACGCCCGGCGAGGCCAAGGTCGGGATCATGCCGGGCCCCATTCACAAAGCCGGCGGTCCGATCGGTGTGGTTTCGCGTTCCGGTACCCTCACCTACGAGGTGGTCTACCAGTTAACCCGTGAAGGCTTGGGCCAGACCACCTGCATCGGGATCGGGGGGGACCCCATCAATGGGACCAACTTTATCGACTGCCTAAGCGCCTTTGAGAACGATCCGGACACCAAGGGGGTCGTTATGGTCGGTGAAATCGGAGGCAATGCCGAAGAAAACGCCGCGGATTTTATCAAGGCCAACCTCAGCAAGCCGGTTGTCGGATTCGTCGCCGGCCTCACCGCGCCTCCCGGCAGACGTATGGGCCATGCCGGGGCAATCATCAGCGGCAGCAGCGGCACCGCCGACGCCAAAATTGAAAAACTCAGGTCATGCGGCGTCACCGTCTGTGAAAACCTGGGGGATATCGGCAAAGTCAGTGCGGAGGCGTTTGGGAAATAGGGAAATAGGGTATAAGGGATAAGGGATTGGGTATTGGGATTAGACGGATTTCGTCATTCCGAGAAGCGAAAGCGACGAGGAATCTTGTTTGTCAAAGATTTCTCGCTGGCGCTCGAAATGACAATATGGATATTTTTTCGAGTTGCTTTCTGCAAGAATACCGCTCCAGCGGCACAAATCGCTTTTTACGAAACCATCAGCCTTGATTCAGGAACAATCTTATGAATAGGTTAGTTGATACTTTCAGGACTTCCATCGGCAAGAAGTGGATGATGGCGGTGACGGGACTCGGATTCTGCATTTTTCTGCTGATTCACCTGCTGGGCAACCTGACGCTATATGTCGGCCGACAGATATTTGAATCCTATGTGGAACATCTTCATGCGTTGGGGCCGCTGATTACCGTCGTTGAAATCGGGCTATTGGCATTTCTTATTATCCACGTATCGACCGGCGCGGTGCTCTTTATTCAGAACCTAAGGGCCCGCCCTGTGGGCTATGCGGTAAACAAACGGGCCGGCGGCCGGACGATTGGATCGGCTACGGCCCCGTATACCGGGTTTTTGATTCTGTTGTTCATCATATTCCACCTTTTGACGTTTCACTTTGTGGAACACCCCGACGGAATGGTGTTCAATACGGTAGCCGCAACGTTTTCCAGTGCGTTTTATATCTGTCTTTACATGGCTGCTGTGGCGGTCGTCGCCGTCCATGTCCGGCACGGCTTCTGGAGCCTCTTCCAAACATTAGGCGCCAATCATCCCAAATATATGCCGATCATCCAGGGCGCCGGCATTGTATTCGCGATTTTGGTGGGTTTTGGATTCGGCTTGATACCGCTTTATATCGGATGGGGCATCTAAAACTATAAAAAAATCCTTTATCTATTTTCTAGTCTCAAGTCTCTAGTTTTTAGAATAACGAGGTTATTATGAAGCTCGACGCGAAAATTCCAGACGGCCCGCTCACCGAGAAATGGGACCGTCATCGGTTTGAACTCAAGCTGGTCAACCCGGCCAACAAGAAAAAATTCGATATTATCGTGGTCGGCACCGGGCTCGCCGGTGCCTCCGCTGCCGCCACGATGGCCGAGCTCGGCTATAATGTGAAGAATTTCTGCATCCAGGACACACCCCGGCGGGCCCACAGCATTTCCGCCCAGGGGGGGATTAACGCCGCCAAAAATTACGCCAATGACGGCGACAGTATCTGGCGGTTGTTTTATGACACGGTAAAGGGCGGTGATTTCAGGTCCCGTGAGGCCAATGTGTACCGCCTGGCCCAGATTTCCACACAGATCATCGACCACTGCGTGGCCCAGGGCGTCCCTTTTGCCAGGGATTACGGCGGTCTTCTGGATACCCGTTCATTCGGCGGCGCCCAGGTCTCCCGAACCTTTTATGCCAAGGGCCAGACCGGCCAGCAGCTGCTGCTGGGGGCCTATAGTGCGCTGATGCGGCAGGTCGGCAAGGGCAAGGTGGAGATGTTCCCCCGCCGGGAGATGGTGGATCTGGTGATGGTTGACGGCAAAGCGCGGGGCATTGTCGTCAGAAACTTGATTACCGGGGATCTGGAAAGCTATAGCGCCCATGCCGTTGTTCTGGCTACGGGAGGATACGGCAATGCCTATTTCCTGTCTACCAATGCCATGTCATGCAACGTAAACGCCGCCTACAGGGCGTACAAAAAAGGCGCCCTTTTTGCCAACCCTTGTTTTACACAGATTCATCCCACATGCATCCCGGTTCACGGCACCTACCAGTCCAAGCTTACCCTGATGAGCGAGAGCCTGAGAAATGACGGGCGGGTCTGGGTTCCCAAACAGCCTGGAGACAAGCGCCGGCCCAATGAAATTCCGGAGTCCGAACGGGACTACTATCTGGAGCGCAAATACCCGAGTTTCGGAAACCTGGTCCCCCGGGATGTGGCCTCCAGAAATGCCAAGGAACAGTGTGACAAGGGAAAAGGCGTGGGTGAGACGGGCCTTGCGGTGTATCTCGACTTCGCCGATGCCATCCGCCGCGACGGCAGGGATGTGATCGAAGCCAAATACGGCAATCTTTTTGATATGTATGAAAAAATTACCGGGGAAAACCCCTATGAGACGCCCATGAGAATCTATCCGGCGGTGCACTATACAATGGGCGGTCTGTGGGTGGATTACAACCTGATGAGCACGATTGACGGCCTGTTTGTTTTGGGCGAGGCGAATTATTCCGATCATGGCGCCAATCGGCTTGGCGCGAGCGCCCTGATGCAGGGCCTGGCGGACGGCTATTTCATTCTTCCCTATACCATAGGCGGCTACCTCGCCGGGACGCAGCTCCCGGAGGTGGATACGAACCATGAGGCGTTCCGGCAGGGGGTCGCAGAGGTCAGCCGGCAGGTGGAAAAGCTGCTCTCTATCAAGGGCAATCGGACGGTGGATGAGATTCATCGGGAGCTCGGCATGATTCTCTGGGATTACTGCGGCATGTCAAGGGATGTGGAAGGGTTGCAGACGGCGCTGGAAAAAATACGGGGGCTCCGGTCCCAGTTCTGGCAGGATGTCAATGTGCCCGGAAGCGGCAGTGATCTCAATCAGAGTCTGGAAAGGGCCGGACGGGTCGCGGATTTTTTAGAGTTCGGCGAATTGATGGTGATCGATGCATTAAATCGCGAGGAGTCCTGTGGTTGCCACTTCAACGTGGCCTATCAGACCGAAGATCATGAGGCCCTTCGCGATGACGATAACTGTTGTCATGTGAATGCATGGGAGTTTGTTGGAGATGAGCGGTCGCCGGAGCTCCATAAGGAGCCCCTTATGTTTGAGAATGTGGCGTTGACGCAAAGGAGTTACAAATAATGGCGGCATCGACGATTAATCTGACATTAAAGGTCTGGCGGCAGGGGCGGACAGAAAAAAAAGGAAGGTTTGAAACCTATCCGGCAAATAATATTTCAACCGATATGTCTTTTCTCGAAATGCTGGACGTGGTCAATGAGGACCTCACCAAAAAGGGAATAGAACCGATTGCCTTTGATCATGACTGCCGGGAGGGGATCTGCGGCATGTGCGGGGCTGTAATAAACGGCCGGGCGCACGGCAAGGAAAAAGAAACGACCCTGTGTCAGCTGCATATGCGGCATTTCAGCGACGGGGAGACTATCGTTATCGAACCCTGGAGGGCCCGCGCGTTTAAAGTGGTAAAGGACCTGGTGGTGGACCGCAGTCCCCTGGATCAGATTATGCAGGCGGGGGGCTTTGTCTCGGTAAATGCCGGCGGCGCCCAGGATGCCAACTCGATTCCGGTCCCCAGAGAAAAGGCGGATCTTGCGTTCAACGCGGCGGCATGCATCGGTTGCGGCGCTTGTGTGGCGGCATGCCCGAATTCATCCGCCATGCTATTCATTGGCGCCAAGGTGTCGCACTTGGCCCTTCTGCCCCAGGGACGGCCGGAGGCGGCCCGGCGGGTCCGGGCCATGGTCAGGAAGATGGATGAGCTGGGGTTCGGCAACTGTTCCAATGAGGCCGAATGTGAAGTCGAATGCCCGAAAGGCATCTCCATCCGGGAGATCGCCCGGTTAAACCGCGAACTGATGAAGGCTGAGTTAAAATTCGCTTAAAATTCATAAAAATTTATGATATAAACATCCCC
>JAGXLR010000164.1 GCA_018334555.1 Desulfobacterales bacterium | reverse complement strand
GCCCCGTTTCCGAAACGCAGAAGGCATAAGACCTGCAGTTTTCCGGACGACGCCGAACTTCGGGAGGCGGCCGATACGATCAACAAAGCCCAAAGGCCCCTGTTCTTAGGCGGCAGCGGGGTGGGGATGAGCGGTTGTTCGGATACGCTGAAAGCTTTTATCGAAAAATCGGGCATGCCTTTTGCGCTGGCCAACACCGGCAGGGGGACGCTGCCCGACAATCATCCCCTGTCGATCAATGACGGCGGGTTTACCGGCATTATGACCGGCCTGCCCCAGGCGGACGTGATTGTTGCCGCCGGCATCCGGTTTAACTGGGTGCTGCAGTCCGGAAAGATGTTTCCGGATGCCAAGGTTGTGCGCATCGATATCGAGCCCCATGAGATCGACCGCAACCGTTGCTCGGATGTGGGGCTTGTGGGCGACTGCGGAAGCGTTTTTGAAAAGTTGACGCCGCTTCTGGAAAAGACGGATCATACGCAATGGATCGACAGGCTTAGAAATGCCTACAAGGCATTTATGACCACCGAGCTGGAGAAGCGCGCCACGGCCTCTGAGCCAATCCATCCGATTCGACTGGTCGCCCAGATCCAGGAAGTTTTCGGGGATGACGCCTATTACGTCGCTGACGGCGGAGACACGAGCTACTATGGGCTCGCCGGATTCATCTCATCCAACAAGGCCGGCGTGCAAATTCCCGCCGGCGCCCTGCTCGGATGCCTGGGCACGGGCATTCCCTTCGGCATATCAGCCAAGCTCATCCATCCGGATAAACCCGTGGTCGTCTTAAACGGCGACGGCTCCTTTGGTTTTAACAGCATGGAGTTCGACACGGCCCTGCGCCACAATATCCCCCTCATCTGTGTGGTCAACAATGACTGTGCCTGGGGCATGATCAAACATTCACAGGAGATGAGCATCGGGGAGGACAGATGTACATGCGCCGAGCTCGGCATGCGGAACTATGAAAAGATGGTCGAGGGACTCGGCGGATACGGCGAGCTGGTGACCAAGGACGAAGAGATCCAGCCCGCCTTAAAACGCGCCCTTGAATCCGGAAAGCCGGCATGCATCAATGTGCTCACCGACCCAAACGTCACCAGCCCGGCGACCGTTATGTTCTATCAGGGGCTGTCTGATTTTTAAACGCTTCCAGGCCACTTAACGGTTTTGGGTGGGGGAAAGGGGAAAGTGGAAAGGGGTCGAATGCCCCGCGGAACAAACCGTTTTTTACGAACCCGTCAAAAATGGTTTGACAATTGTGAGTGTAAGTAATAATTACTTACATAGAATACGTTTTGACCCCCCGAGGAAAAGGGGTCACCAGCCCGTCGTGATGACCGGGCATATTATTTTGGAGCGTTTGAATGTATGGTTAAACCCGCCGTAAGTTCGCTGCAGCCCCAGAGTATCGCCGAAACCCCCTCACCGCCGGCACGAGAAAAGCTTGCCGATGCCCTGAGACAGATCCTTGCCTACAAGGATTTCAATTCCATCACCAATGCGGAAATTTCCAAAATTGCGGGCGTTAATGAATCTTTGATTTATCGCTATTTTACCAATAAACGGGGGCTGCTCCACCAGGTTTTACAGGACTATATGATTGACTTCCTGACAAAGGTCCAGAAAGAGCTCAAGGAGAGGCGGGGGGCGTTGGATAAACTGCGAACATTGATCCAGGCCCACATCCAAATGTACGACGGCAACCGGGTCTTCGCCAAGATTCTGCTTCTGGAAGTCAGGAATTTTCCCGGCTATTTTGAAAGCGAGACCTATCAGCTGGTAAGAACCTACGGAAGGCTGGTGTTGGATATCATTGATGAGGGCATTGAACAGAATGAAATCCGGAACGACATTTCATCTTGCCGGATCAGGGACCTGATCCTGGGCGGCATCGAACATTTTTGTATGGCCCCGGTGATTTTCGACCATACGGTATCCTCGGAATCCGTGGCAGAACAGCTATGCAACCTGATTTTTGCAGGCATTCAGAAAAAGACCGGTTGATCCCGCGGCCGGGCTAAGGGGACGTCGGCCCCTATCCAAATCCGACCCAATAAAGGCAATGAGGCACGAAGCGGATGATTTTTTTAACCTGATACCTAATACCCAAAACCTAAGACCTGAAGTTCCTTAGAAATCGTTAGGTTTTAACCCTTTTTAAAAGATGAAAGGAGTGCGCGTTATGGCAGGAATTTGTTCATATGGCGGCTATGTGCCGCGGTACAGACTCAATCGCGGCCTGATATATCAAGCCATGGGCTGGATGAACCCGGCGAATATCGCCAACGCCGGCGGGGAGAAATCCGTGGCCAACTTTGACGAGGATTCCATCACCATGGCTGTGGCGGCCGGTATGGATGCCCTTCGCGGGATAGACCGGGCATCCGTGGGCGGGGTATACTTTGCTTCCACAACCATGCCATACAAGGAGCGGCTGAATGCGGGAATCGTCAACGCCGCCCTTGGACTAAACGATCAAATCCGTGCGGCCGACTTTTCCGGAGGCATCAAATGCGCAACAACGGCCCTCCTTGCGGCCCTGGAAGGGGTGGAAACCAAACGGGTAGACAACATTTTAGTCACAGCGGCCGATAATCGGCTGGGCAAACCCGCCTCCCCCCAGGAGCTGATTTTCGGAGACGCCGGTGCCTCGGTCACGGTGGGTACGGATGACGTCATCGCGGAGTTCAAGGATGCCTATTCCGTAACCTACGATTTCGTGGACCACTACCGCGGCGAATTCGCCCAGTTTGACAGACAGTGGGAGGACCGGTGGATCCGCGACCTGGGCTTCATGCAGATTCTTCCAGAGGCGGTTAACGGGCTGCTGGAAAAAACCGGGTTGACGATATCGGATTTCTCAAAAGTCGTCTATCCATGCCACTACGGGGCGGCCAGGAAGGGATTGAACAAAAAGCTGGGGATTGCGCCGGAAGCAGACCAGGACAACCTGCAGAATCAAGTCGGCGAAACCGGCAGCCCGCACGGCCTGCTCATGCTGATCGGCGCCCTTGAAAACGCCAATCCCGGCGATAAAATCCTTCTTGTCAGTTTCGGCAGCGGCTGCGACGCCATGTTTTTCGAAGTAACGGACAACATCAAGAAACTTTCCAAAAGATATGGGCTGTCAGGGAGTCTGGCGAACAAGGCGGATTTGGACAACTATACCAAATATCTGGTCTGGCGCGATATCCTGCCGGGAGACGCGGGGCTGAGATCCGAAGAGGATATGTGGACCCGATGGTCCCAGCTTTGGCGAAAGCGCCGGGAGGTTTTAGGACTCTGGGGCACAAAATGTAAAAAATGCGGTACGCCCCAGTATCCGACGCAAAGAGTCTGTGTGAATCCCGAATGCGGCGCCGTTGGTGAAATGGAGCCCTACTGCTTTTCCGATAAAAAGGGCAAAATCGCCAGTTTTACGGGCGATAACCTGGCGGCATCGCTGAACCCGCCGGCGATTTACGGCCAGGTTATTTTTGAAGAGGGCGGAAAATATATGTTTGATTTCACGGACTGTGACCTGGAAAGCCTCTCAACCGGGATGGCGGTTGAAATGAGCTTTCGGAGAAAATATCGGGATCAGAAAAGAGACATTGCCGGCTATTTCTGGAAAGCCGTACCTATTAGAGAGGAGGTATAACCATGGCTGATGGGATAAAAGATAAAGTGGCCATTTTGGGAATGGGATGCACAAAATTTGGGGAGCGCTGGGACTGCAGCGGTGAGGATTTGATCCTGGAATCCTTCAGTGAGTGTATTGAAGACGCAGGCATCGACAAAAAGGATATACAGGCCGCCTATTTCGGCACCCATATTGACGAGGTCAACGTCGGCAAGGGCGGCAATCCTCTGGCGGAAACGCTGCATATGCCCTATTTACCCGTTACGCGGACGGAAAATTACTGTGCAACGGCCACTGAAGCCATTCGGGCGGCCTGTTACGCGGTTGCCGCCGGCGCCTACGACATCGTGCTGGCATTGGGCATGGAGAAGCTCAAAGATACGGGCTACGGCGGACTGCCGGAGGGGGCCGCCTTCGGAACGGAGATGCTTTTGCGCGGATCCAACGCCACGGCACCCGGGCTGTTTGCCCAGCTGGCAACCGCCTATGCCGCGAAGCACAATATTTCCATGGAAAAAATCAAGGACGGCATTGCCCACGTGTCGGAAAAAAGCCACGCCAACGGGGCCTTAAATCCCAAGGCCCATCTGCGCCGGGCGGTATCCGCGGATAAAATCAAGGCCGCCCCCATGATCGCTTATCCATTGGGCCTCTTTGATTGCTGCGGGGTTAGCGACGGCTCGGCGGCGGCAATTGTGACGACACCCGAAATTGCCAAGAGCATTAAGAAAAACCAGGGCATCGTCACGGTCAAGGCGCTGCAGATTGCTGTCAGCTCCGGAGAAGAGGAAGCCTTCACGGAATGGGACGGCGCCCATTTCGCAACCACGCGGCGGGCGGCGACAAAAGCCTATGAAGAGGCTGGGATTAAGGATCCCCGGGAGGAAATCAGCATGATGGATGTTCATGACTGTTTTTCCATTACCGAGTTTGTCACCATGGAGGATCTTCATATTTCACCCAAGGGCGGCGCATATGACGATGTCATGGAAGGATTCTACGATCTGGACGGCTATGTCCCCTGCCAGATAGACGGCGGGTTGAAGTGCTTCGGCCATCCGATCGGCGCCTCCGGGCTTCGAATGATCTATGCCATGTATGAACAGCTGCTGGAGCGGGTACCGGAAGAAAGAAGGGTCAAACGGCTGAAAAATGGCCTTACCCACAACCTCGGCGGCACGCCGGCGAGAAACGTAGCCGCCGTCGCCATTGTCGGCAGGGAATAACAGCAAAAAAAAGGGGCGGCCAACGGCCGCCCCTCCGGAAAATCTTCGGGGCCGGCGGTTCAGGTGGCGACCCTGTTCCTGCCCGCCCGCTTCGCCCGGTAAAGGGCTTTATCGGCCGCCTTGATTACCGCGTGGGCGTCCGCATGCCGGTCGGTCTTTTCAGCCACCCCGATGCTTACCGTTATTTTGACGGTTTTGCGCGGCGGCGTCTTCTTTGTTGGCGGTTTTTTTCTTTTAAACGCCCTGCCAAACCCCCGCAGTGTGAATTTTGTCGTTTCGATGGCTTTGCGCAGGGATTCGAGGCAGGCTTTCGCCGGCGCCAATGTTTCGCCGGAAAATATAATGGCGAATTCCTCCCCACCGTACCTGAAGGGTTTGCCGCCGCCGGAGACGGCCTTTAACTTTGCGGCCACCATTTTCAACACCTGATCGCCTACATCATGGCCGTATCGGTCATTGAATTTTTTAAAATGGTCGATATCCGCCATGGCAATCGTATATCTGGACCCAAGGCGCATGAGCTGGTCATTTAAGGCCCGCCTTGCCGGAAGGCCGGTCAAATCGTCGTAATAGGCCAGACGGTATGAGGTCTCAAGTATGGCCGCGATAAAAATCACCGCCGCAGATGATGCATAGTAAGCCGTTATCGCAGCATTTTCGGTGCGGCGCAGGCCGAGAAAAAGCAGGATCAGCACCCAGATGGCAGCGGTTTCAAAGGCTAGGCGCCTTACCAGGAACCGAACGGCAAGAGCCAGCAGTGATAAAAAGAAAACCCCGGCCACCGGATCCGGCAGGACGCACTGGATATCGGTTTCAAGCGCGCTTAGACAATCCCTGGCAGCGATCGTCAAAGCGGCCTCCGGCTTCAGATAAACGGACCCCAGAAAAAAAACCGCGGCAAGGATCAGTATCCAGCGCAAAACGCCCCAAAATGTAAACACCCCCCGATCCTTGACAAACTCAAAAACAACCAGGCTAAGCGGCAAAACGACCCCGATGGCGTCGTATAAAAGGGCATCCGTCTGTATCCGGCCGCCTTTTGCGGCCAGCAGATAATAGATGGCCCTTTCGGCTATTGCGATACATATAAGGGCAAAAAAAGCGCGGTCCTTGTGAAACCGCCAGCAAAGCGCTGCCGCGATTATATAAAAAAAATACGGATAGTATGGCGCATAGGGCCATAGCTTCTGATGCAGGGGGAAAAATGCGGGCATGCATACGATGATGAAAAAAAGGATGCCGTCCGGAACCAGAAGATTGCCTATGAGCCGAATAAAACCAGCCGCCATTTAATTGCCCCAATTATTTAAATAGTGTCCATCCATAAATAGGATAAAAGTCATAAACCCTGTTTTTTTAACATGCCTCGCAATTGCGCCCAAACAAAAAAAGCCGCAAAAAATTTTTGGCCATGTAACCCAAAAAACCTTTTCAACGACAAAAAAAATAGAAAATCTTTTACTTGACATTCAAACGTTCGTTTCATACAAACGTTTAAAATATATATTTCTGCCGATTTATCTTTACTCAGCGCATTTCGCATGCCATGGCGGAAAAGTAAAACCTAAACTGAGCGATTTTCAAGTTTGCTGCAGATACAAGGAAGCGGATGTTGAGCTATAGCGGGCTATGCGAGACATCCGCTGACAAAGTAGATGCGGCAAAATTGGAAATCCCGGAGGGTTTCAAATTTTTAAAGCTAGAATTGATTGAAGTCTTTTAAAATAATAAAAAAACAAAGACAATCTCGTAAAAAGTCGGTTTTGGGATGGCAAAGAAAAAAGTTCAAGATCAAGGCGCGCAAATTCCGAGGAATGCAGCGTACTTAGCTGTACGTGAAATTCCGAGGAATGCAGCGCAACACAGATATTGGACTTTTTACGAAGCCATCAAAAAGTTTAAAAATTTGAAACCCTGACAATCTCGTAAAAAGTCGATTTTAGGATGGCAAAGTAAAAAGTTCAAGATCAAGGCGCGCAAAATCCCGAGGAATGCAGCGTACTTAGCTGTACGTGAAATTCCGAGGGATGCAGCGCAACACA
>JAGXLR010000020.1 GCA_018334555.1 Desulfobacterales bacterium | reverse complement strand
TTGATACAGGATACGAACAATTTAAGATAGGAGTGATGCTTAAACAGGCCCGCGAAGAGGCAGGATTAACGCAAGAACAACTTGCTGAAAAATTACATACAAAAAAATCTGCCATTTCAAGAATTGACAATCTCGTAAAAAGTCGATTTTGGGATGGCAAAGAAAAAAGTTCAAGATCAAGGCGCGCAAATTCCGAGGAATGCAGCGTACTTAGCTGTACGTGAAATTCCGAGGAATGCAGCGCAACACAGATATTGGACTTTTTACGAAGCCATCAAGAATTGAGAATCACGCGGAAGATATCAAGCTTTCGACGCTTGAAAATTACGCAAGAGCACTTGGTAAAAAGCTTCATCTGAAAGTCGCTTAAATGCAGCGAACCATGCCTTACACTCGGACAGGAACTCCGCTGCGCTTCGTTCCTGCCGGTGAAGGCTGCGTTCGATGAAAAATATTTGATTTATCAAGAATTATGTATTACCCTTACCAGTAATACGTAATGCTGGAGGAAAAAATGAGAGTGACGACAAAAGGGCAGGTTACGATACCAATTAACATACGGGAAAAATTAGGGATAACCCCAGATACAGAGATTGACTTTTTACAAGAGGGAGACCGAGTCTTTTTGGTAAAGCGAAAAGGAACAGGCCGCGCAACCCGCAAGTTTAAAAAACTTCGTGGTGTTGCGACGGTCAAAATGACCACAGACGAAATTATGGCACTCACAAGAGATGATTTATGAAAGGCCTCCTTGTTGATTCCAATATTATCCTGGATGTTTTTCTCGATGATCCTGTTTGGGCTGAATGGTCGGAGGCCGCTCTCTCTGAATATGCCCATCATACCCCTTTATACATTAACCAAATCATATATTCCGAAATTTCCATTGGATTTAATAAGATTGAGGAATTGGAAGTTGCTGTTTCAAAAAGCGGATTTCAGATGTTAGAAATTCCAAAGGAATCCCTTTTCCTTGCTGGTAAAGCGTTTCTCAAATATCGAAAGCATAAAGGTGCAAAGAAGTCCCCATTACCGGACTTTTTTATCGGTGCACAAGCCGCCGTATTAGATATTGAGTTAATCACACGGGATAAAACCAGGTACCAAACCTATTTCCCAACTGTTAAAATTATTTCTCCGAAATAAACAAGCTCATCGAACCAGTCAGCCCAGGCGACAGCCAGGGCCGGCGGAATTTTGACAAGCCGAGGGCAATTGAGCATCAACCATCTTTAATAAAGTCAGTGGAAGCCCTGGCTGCTCCTGGCTTCCAACGTTGTGTGCATGAGAAACATGGATTCTATAAATCGACAAGTTGCGGTGATAAAACCAAAAGATCCCTATGTGCAGTGGATAAATTCCCTTCCGGGGACTGATGATCCAGTTTCAATCGATGAACTCCAGAATGACTGTACTGTTATTCTTCTTCCGCATTTTGATACAGACAAGGAGTCGATAAATTTTCTAAAAAAAAATTTCCGTTCCATTTTTGAGTATGAACTTTTTGAATGGCATCGTGACGAGGAAGATTGGCCTAAAAATATATCATTCAAGCTTTTTCAAGAATGGTTTGAAATTGAGTTTCATTCCGAAGTCATTGATTTTGGTAAGGGCCCTATTAGTAAAGAAAAATATTGAGCACACAACAAGGCCGCGCAAAGGATCGCCAGGGCCATGCGGCTTTTGAATATTCGGTGGGAATTGAGCATTAACCATCTTTAAGGCAAGTCAGTGGAAGCCCTGGCGCCCATTGGCTTCCGCCGTTAGTGTGCGACACGAAGTCGCACAGTATGATTGTACTCAGCCTCGGCGCGAGTACAGGGATTTTAAAAAATGGTTCAATGTCAATCAATGCCGACTTTTACGGACTACAAATCCGTGAGTGTATCCATCACCGTCAGGGTCTATGAGGAATTAAACGATTATCTGCCGGAAGATTGGCGTAAAAAGGATTTTTCGCTTGAATTGAAAGGCCCTGCGACTGTTCAAAGTATTCTCGATATCCTGAAAATGCCGGTGAAAAAAGTCGATTTGGTCATCATCAACGCTCTTGCCGCCACCTTGGACCAGTCGCTTGAAGACAACGACCGGGTCGCCATTTATCCAGTTTTTGAATCACTGGAAATATCCAGGGTATCGCTCCTCTCCGGATCGCCCTTAAGAAGACCCAAATTCATTACTGACAAGCATTTGGGCGGACTGGCCCAAAGACTGCGTTCTCTGGGATTTGATGTGATAGAATCCTCAAAAGATATTGCCGAGGAGCGAATTGAGATGCTGAACCGGGAGAAGCGAATATTGCTAACAACTGCCCCCGGTAATTTTGCCGCCAAATCCATTGAACGGGTCATTCTGATTAAAAAGGCGGATCCGCAACTTCAGGCGGCGGCGGTTATCAAAAGGCTTGACCTGCAAGGATCGATTAATAAAAGCCGTTAGCCTGCCTAATACCAGAAAAGAGTCTCCCGAAGAGACCCTTCTAAGTAACTTGAAAATATATATTAATATTCCAGAAGCTTAACTCTCTGTCATTCCGAGGAGCAAAAGCGACGAGGAATCTTGATTGTTAAAGATTTCTCGCTGCCGCTCGAAATGACAAAAGCGGACGAATCGTCTTAGTGCCTTCAAGCATGCAATAAAAGTTACCTTTAAGCTCGGTCCCGGGCGCTTGGCCCCGGGAGGTTACTCCCCAAATACAAAATGCGCCATCAAACTTGACTTGTAAATAAATAATGAAATAATGGTAACAATAAACTCTCATCCCATAACCCCCAAAATTTATATCTGACTTCCGCCAAGGCCATTCTCCCCTTGAAAAGGCAGGCCAGTGGCGCCATCGGATACTGACAAGGGGGGATATAGCAAAGGCGCTCAAACTTATGGCATTAACAAATTCAGCGGATTCTATTAAAGCGTTTTACCTGCGGCATCTGCCCCAAGCTAAATTCGAGGGCCAAACACTGCATGCGCCATGCCCATTTTGTCCGCATTCTGAAACCACCGTCCCCGGAAAGCTCATCGTCAACCTCGATCCGGAAAGCTTCTTTTACGGCCATTTCAGATGCCTCGCCCGCTGCATACCCGGCGGGTTCACCCCGCACTTCGGACGGCTCCTAGGCATCGATCCGAACCATGTGCCGGGATGCGATCCCGATCGGATCTCCTACGTGCGCAACCTGGTGTTTCCATCGAAAACCCTGAATGCCGAAGTGAGAAAACATCAACTCACCCATCAGACGGGGGAACCAATTGACTTTTTTTTAAGTTTCGGTATATCCGCCGGGACCCTTAATGAAATGCGGATAGGCTATAATGGCCGCTACCTGGTTTACCCCTATTTTCAAGAAAACGGAAACTGCTACGCATACCACTGCATCCGGCCCGGAAACGACGCCGACGCCTTTTGGGCCGGAGAAGAAAAATTCCAGGAGAAGGAATTCCAGATTTTCAACATAGAAGATATTGAGCGCTGTGAAAACGGCGCAATTTTTATTACCGAGGGCGAAAAAAATCTCCTCGTGCTCAAAGAGCTGGGCTACCCCGGTATTGCCGTGCCCAGCCTTTCAGTTCTTGATGCACTGCCGCCAGAGCGCTTTGCTGATATCAACCACGTGTTTATCCTCTTTCATAACTCCGCTGAAGCTCAGATAGCCGCCCGATCCCTTGCCACGAGCCTTGGATTCAAAGCACGGATTCTCAACTGGCCGCCAAACAAAAATCACGGCTACGATCTGACGCAGCTTGCCCGGGAAACACAGGATGCCCTCGGCGCGGCAGTGGCCCGCATGATCAAGCGTTCAAAGGCGTTCTCCCCCTTTACGTCGCCCGAGCGCGAACATAGACGCTTTCTGGAGGCGCTGGAAAAAAACAGGGGCAAAAGCCTCCTTGGCATGCCGACGGGTTTTGAAAAAATGGACCATGCCATGGACGGCATTAGCGGCATCAACATCATGGGCGGTCAACCGAAAGCCGGCAAATCAACTTTCTTTATGCAGATTTCTACTGAGGCGGCCCGGCGGGGCATGTCGGTCATTTACTATGATTTTGAAAACAGCCGCCAGAAAATCTATCTCAGAACCCTCTGTCGCCTGAGCAGGCTCTCGGAAGAATCGCTGCGCCGTGAAAATCCGGATCCCGAGGCCGCCGCGCAGCTGCAGCAGGCAAATGAGGAGATAAAAAAGATGCTGACTTTTTTCCGCGTGGTCACGGATCGAAAGCTGAGTCCCGACATCATGCGTCGGCAAATCGATTTCATGAAACATGAGACGCGTACGGAGAGTTGTATGGTCGTCGTTGACAGCCTACACAAACTGCCTTTTAAAAATTTTTCGGAACGACGTACGGGAATAGACGAATGGCTGCGCCATATGGAGGCCATCCGCGACGAGCAGCAGGCGTCATTCCTTGTTGTTTCGGAATTATCCCGCGGCAGGGAAGGCAACTATAGCAAGCAACCCGACCTCGGATCCTTCAAGGAATCCGGAGACATAGAATACAGCGCCGACAATGCCATTATCCTGCAGCCCAACTGGGACCTTCTGGACCCCCAGTCCACAGCCCAGCGCGTCAGCACGCTCTGGCTCGTCGCCAGCCGCGAAAAGAGCCCTGGAAAAATTGCGGACTATGCCCTTGATTATCCGTACTGGGGCTTTAAAGAGCTCTAGCGGCGGCCTATCCGAACGCACCCCATAAGCACCCAGCCAACTAAAAAAAGCCGCAACCGCTTGAGATTGCAGCTTAATACGCGCAGCTGGTGCCGAAGGGGAGATTTGAACTCCCACGGGGGAACCCCCACTAGACCCTGAACCTAGCGCGTCTACCAATTCCGCCACTTCGGCACAACCGTTTAAATCAGGGATTGATTTGCAGTAAGTTTTTTTATATATATTTTTTACCAATAACTGTCAAGATTATAATTATCAAAATATCGCCTGAAAAGATTATGGAACTTATTACGGATTTGAATGAGATAAAAGCGCCCTACCCGGACGCGGTGATTACCATTGGCAATTTTGATGGGGTACACAAGGGTCACCAGGCGATCCTTCATCAGGTTATCGAGCATGCGGAAATAATTAATGGGACTTCCGTCGCCATCACTTTTGAACCCCATCCGATGAAGCTGCTCAGCAGCAACGGGTCTCCACAGTTGATTACCCCCTATGAGCAGAAGATTGAATTGATTGAACAGACGGGGATTGATGTCCTGGTATGTATCCCGTTTAACCGGGTTTTTGCCGATATCACGGCGGCTGAGTTCGTTGAGGCGATTCTCATCAAAAAAATCGGCATGAAGGCGATTGTCATCGGCAAGGACTATAAATTCGGAAAAAATCGCGAAGGCAGTGTCGAGTTTTTAAAAAACTATAGCCAGCCCTATAACATTGAGGTCCTCGTTGCCGACTGGATCCCCATTTCCCACCAGTTTTTGGAGAGAATCAGCAGCACCCGGGTCCGGGAGATTGTGACAGGAGGACGGGTTGAAGATGCATGGCATCTACTGGGGCGATATTATCAGATCCGCGGGACCGTCATAACCGGCCGTCAACGCGGCGGCCCCATGCTCGGATTCCCAACGGCCAACATCAAACTCGTCGACGAACTCTGTCCCAAGGCAGGCGTTTACGCGGTAACGGCTGAATGGCGAAAGAAAAAATATAAGGGCGTTGCCAATATCGGATATGCGCCGACATTTGATGACTATTTGTTTACGGTTGAAGTCCACATCTTTGACTTTAAGCAGGATATTTACGGCGAAACCATCCGGGTCAATTTCATCAAACGCATCCGGGATGAAAAAAAATTCGCCAACATTGATGAGCTGCATGATCAAATCAGTAAGGATATAGGGGATGCCAAAAAAATTCTATCTGATCTCTAGAGAAAGAAAAAAGGAAAATGGTTATGGTCCTTGAAATATTAACGTATCCGAATGAGTTGCTGCGACAGCCAACGAAACCCGTTGAAACCATAGATGAGGGGATCGAGGAAATCATCGAGAATATGGCCGAGACCATGTATCAGGCGCCCGGTGTCGGCCTTGCCGCCATTCAGGCGGGCATAGATAAAAGCATCATCATTTATGATCCCGAGGCCGATGCGGTAAAAAGGGATTACAATGTATTACTCAATCCGAAGATTATCTCCAGCGCCGGTGAGACGATCTCTGAGAATGAGGGATGTCTAAGCGTCCCGGATATCCGCTCAGATGTGAAACGCGCCGAAACCGTCGTCGTAGAAGGTCTTGACAGAAAGGGGGAGCCGGTGCGAATTGATGCAGATGGTCTGCTCTCTGTTATTCTGCAGCATGAAATTGATCACCTGAACGGCATCCTCTTTATCGACAGGATCAGCGCATTAAAGCGCGAATTATACAAAAAGAAACGGAAAAAGGCGCTTAAACGAAGTGAACAGTAAGCCCGGCGTCATATTCATGGGGACACCGGATTTTGCCGTCCCGGCCCTAAACGCCCTTTTCGATTACGGCTGCCCCATTTCTCTCGTCGTCACACAGCCGGACCGGGAAAAAGGCCGCGGAAGAAAAATTATCGAGCCGCCGGTAAAGGCTACCGCTCTAAAACTGGGGTTGGACATATTACAGCCGGAGACAGTCAAAACCGACGCATTTTATGAAGCGATTGCCGGGCGCCGCCCCGATTTACTGGTCGTTGTGGCATTCGGCCATATTCTGCCCAGGCGAATTCTTGAGTCGCCTGTTTACGGGGCGATCAACGTGCATGCCTCACTGCTGCCCAAATACCGGGGGGCCGCCCCAATCCAGTGGGCAATTATTAATGGGGAAAAGGAAACAGGCGTGACGACAATGCTTATGGACACCGGTCTTGACACGGGAAAAATACTGATGTCCACAAAAACCGTCATTTATCCCGATGACACGGCCGGCAGCCTCCACGATCGACTGGCCCCTGCAGGCGGCGACCTCCTCAAGCAAACGATCGCCTCCCTGGAGGCCGGCACTTGGCAGCCCGTGCCCCAAAACCATGAGGCGGCCAATTACGCACCCATGCTCAAAAAATCGGATGGCCGCATCGACTGGTCGCTTCCGGCGGAGCGTATTGAAAGACAGATACGGGGAATGAACCCCTGGCCGCTCGCCCATAGTTTTTATAAAAACATGCGGCTGAATTTTTATCGGGCGGAGATCCGTCCTTCCACCCATAATGCACCACCGGGCACCGTAATTTTCGGATTTTCGAGAGAGCTCCGCGTGGCCGCCGGCAGGGATGCCGTTTCAATCCTTGAACTGCAAGCGGCATCCGGAAAGCGCTTGAATGTCCAGGATTTCTTGAGCGGCACGCCCATTTCTTCAGGCAGCGTACTTCAATAAGCCTCTTTCTATGGCGCCCGACCCAAAGAGAAATGACATAGCCGCCCGAAAAACGGCGCTGGGTATATTAAACACGCTGGAACGCTGCCATGATCTGCTGGATACCGTCGTTGAAAACTTTGCCGGGGAGATGGCGGCTTTTTCATCTGAGAATCGGCGGCTTACGCATGCGATTGTTTTCGGCGTTCTGCGCTGGCGAAGACGGCTCGACTGGATGATCAGCCAGAAGGCCCGCCTGCCGCTTGATAGAATTTCCCCGGATATCCGCAATATACTGAGGATCGCGCTTTTTCAGATGCTTTTTATGGATCGGATTCCGGATTTCGCCGCGGTTGACACCGCCGTTGAGATAGCCAAAGGGTGGGTATCCGTGAAGTCGAGCCGGTTTGTCAACGCCCTTCTTAGAAATACCCTTCGAAGCCTGCCATTCGATCTTCATAAGAGCCTGCCGGATGACCCGATGGCCGCACTGGGCATCTCTCAGTCCTTTCCGGACCGGCTGATCCATAGATGGGTCGATCGATTCGGGATGGACGAAACCCGCCGTCTCTGTGAGGCAATGAACCAGATCCCGCCCGTAACGATAAGGACAAACACCCTTAGGACCAGCCGTGAGGCACTGCGGGAGATGCTGGACGAAATATGCGAAAAGATTTACGCAACGGCGTATGTGCCGGAGGGGCTTTCTTTTTATGGCCTTTCCAAACCCATCGACCAGCTCACGGCCTTTCAAAAAGGGCTCTTCCAGGTGCAAGACGAGGCGGCCCAGGCGGTAGCCCATTGTCTCTCTCCCCGGCCGAATGAAATGATACTCGATGCCTGCGCCGGCATGGGGGGCAAAACGGGTCATATCGCCCAATTGATGGGGAACGCCGGAAAGGTTTTTGCAATTGACAAGGACAAGGATAAATTGAGAAGACTCTCCGAGGAGATGGGACGGCTCGGAATAACGAGCGTTAATATCTGCCAGATGGACCTTGCAAAGCCGATTTGGCAGACAATACCGGAGGCTTTCGACCGGGTGCTTCTCGATGCCCCATGCTCCGGCCTTGGCGTGATTCGCCGCAACCCGGATATTAAATGGGCAGCAGAGAAAAGGAACCTGGATCGCTTCGCCGGGCGCCAGCTTTCTTTGCTGGATGCGGTATCGCAGCGGGTAGCGCCGGCAGGGGTTCTTGTCTATGCGGTCTGCACCATGGAACCGGAAGAGACCGACGGGGTTGTTGAAAAATTTCTGAGCAGCCATCCGCAGTTTGATGTAATGGAAAGCAAAAGCGGTCTTGCCGGGGACTTAAGGCATATGATCGATGACAGGGGGGCTTTCAGAAGCTTTCCGCATATCCATCATATGGAAGGTTTCTTTGCCGTGAGGCTAAGAAGACGATCATGACCCGTTCCATTTTAAAATTCTTCCTTCTATTGGCCGTTTTTTTTGCCATAGCCGGAATCAGCGCCTATTTCACGCTGACCCTGGTTATCGAAAGCGAAGAGACCGTCGTCGTTCCGGATCTTGAAGGCAAAAATGCCATTGCGGTTCTGGAGCTTCTCTCGGACCTCGGCTTGAATACCAAAGTGAAGGGCTCTGAATACAACGCCGAAATCCCCCTCCATCATGTGACCTATCAAGAACCCAAGGCCGGGACCATGATAAAAAAAGGCCGGGATGTTAAGGTGGTTCTCTCAAAAGGCACCAAGACGCTTACCGTCCCGAACCTTGTCAACATCCCGCGCGATCAGGCCGAGGTTATTCTGGCGAACAACGATCTGAAATGCGGCGTCGTCTCCAGGACATTTTCCCGGAATATCAAAAAGGATTTTGTCATCGCCCACACTCCGGAGACCGGCGACAAGATAAGGCGAAATGGGGCAATCAACCTGCTGATCAGTCGGGGGGGGCGGCCGAAGGGCTACATGATGCCGGACCTTATCGGCATAGACCTCGAGGAGGCCGTTCAAACCGTTGAAAAATACGGTTTGAACGTGGGCGAAATAGATTCCGTTTACCGCAAAGATGCGGCGGCAAATATCATTATTGATCAGGAGCCATTTTCAGGCTATTATGTGCACTCAAATCAACGGGTGGATCTGTCAGTCAACCGCTGGAATGAAAGAGGCAAGGCGGATAAACCTAATAGCGGAAATACGGACGTGCTTTTTCGCTACCAGATTCCACCGGGAATTTTAAAACAGCACATTCGGCTTGAGTTAAATGCCTTTGGCTTCTCAACCCCCATCTATGACGAATTGATGGCGCCGGGCCGGAGAATTTGGCTGATGGTGCCCCAGCATACGGATGCAGCCGTCTTCTTGTACAAAAATAAAGAGTTGGTTAAAACGGAAATCTATTAATCCGATACCCGAGGTGTTAGAATGGAAAAGCTGATTGCCCCTTCGATTTTATCTGCTGATTTCGGCCGCCTTGCCGAGGAGATCCGTTCGGTTGAAGCCGGCGGTGCGGACTGGATTCATATCGACGTTATGGACGGCCATTTTGTTCCCAATATTACGCTGGGCCCGATGATCGTTGAGGCAGTCAACCGGGTCAGCAGCCTTCCACTGGATGTTCACCTGATGATCGAAAACCCGGACAAGTATATACCCGACTTTATTAAGGCCGGGGCTGACCTGGTATCCGTTCACGCGGAGACCTGTCCGCACCTGAATCGAACCATTGACATGATACTTACGGCCGGATGCCGGGCGGGGGCGGTGCTGAATCCGGCAACACCGCTTGAAAGCCTTGATTGGACCCTGGAATACCTCGACCTCGTCCTGTTGATGGGTGTCAATCCGGGATTCGGCGGGCAGTCGTTTATTCCGAATACGCTGGAAAAAATCCGACGATTAAAGGCCATGATCGCGGGGGGCGATAGATCTGTCCTGATAGAGGTTGACGGCGGCGTCAACAGCACAACCCTAAAGGCCATCGCAGAGGCCGGCGCGGATGTATTTGTGGCGGGGTCGGCAATCTTTGGCACCGATGATTATACGGAAACCATCCGGGGGTTCAAAGAGCTTCTGAGCGAGTGAACGGTATGGGTTGTAAAGATTTGTCGAATGCCCCTTGTTTTGAATTTTGGTCATTGGAATTTGGATATTGACTTCTTCTAAGTAACTTGAAAATATATATTATTATTCCAGAAGCTTAACTCTCTGTCATTCCGAGGCGCGAAAGCGACGAGGGATCTTATTTGTTAAACCTAAATTGAGCGATTTTCAAGTTTGCCGCAGATACAAGGAAAATGATGCCGAGCTATAGTTACCTATGCGAGACATCATTTGACGCAGTAGATGCGGTGAAATTGGAAATCCCGGAGGGTTTCAAATTTTTAAGCTAAAAATGTTTCAACACCTTAAAAATAATAAAAAAATTTACTTTTTAAAAATTTGAAACGATCAATTTAGGTTAAAGATTTCTCGCTGCCGCTCGAAATGACAAAATTGGATGAATCGTCTCAGTGCCTTCAAACATGCAATAAAAGTTACTTTTAAGCTCGGTACCGGGCAACCGGCCCGGGGGATACTTCCAAAGGAGTGCCTATGCGATACAAAGTTCTTGTTATTCACGGGCCGAATCTGAATATGCTTGGCAAGCGGGAGCCGGCTGTCTACGGCATCAAAACCCTCTCAGATATCGATCAGGCCATGTCTGAATACGCCCGAAAGCTGGATATCGCCTTAACCGCCTTTCAATCCAACCATGAGGGCGAAATCCTCGAAACTATTCAGGCGGCCGGGGATAGCCATCAGGGCATGATTATCAATCCAGCCGCATACACCCATACCAGCATCGCCATCCGGGATGCCATCTTAACCCTCGATTTCCCCGTGATTGAGCTCCATCTCTCCAATATTTACAAAAGAGAGGCCTTCCGCCACCATTCCATGATTTCGGATGTGGTCACCGGTCAGATTGCGGGGTTCGGAACCCACGGCTACCTCCTCGCCCTGGATGCCATGGCCGGCTTGATTCAGGACGCTGAATCTTCATGAGCGGTGAGGACCCATTCGATGAAGCAGAGCCTTGCGCCATCCGGTATCATAGCTGTCGGATTGCTGGTTTCTCAGGCTATTTTCACCATTTTCGTCTATCAATCCAATGTCTCATTGTTAGAAAGCCTTAGGGTCGTCTCCGATGCCGGGTATTTAACCGTTCCCAACGCCCATGCCATGTCCGGTTTGGATGCATTGATGCCGGCCTTTTGCGGCGGACTTTTTTTTACCCTTACGGCGGGGGCGGGGCTGACCATAGCGGCCTTTGTCCTTATCTATGTATGGCACTCTGTTCTTGCCAGGCGCCCGGAGCTCCTTTTTTTTCTGGTTATCCTCTGGGAACTGGGGATTTATAAAGCCTCGCAAACAGCCCGTCCCTTGATATTGACGAACGCCTTTATCCTGTTGCCTGCCCTTGTTTCCATATTAACCCTCAGATGGGCGTCGGGACAAAAGTCAGCTTGGAACCCCGTTGTCATGCATCTGGCGGCTCTTCTAATCATCGTGGGCGCTTGGCTGCCGAACGTCAATGGGGATGTGTTTATCGATATAAGGGATCAACTGCTTCTGGAAAACCCCATCGGCCAAAAGATCAATTCCTTCTATTACCACTATACCCTGTATCCCGCTGAAGCATTCAAATCTCTGGATCAGAAGCAGATTAAAACCGCCCGTATCCGGATAGAAAATGCCGGACTGTCGGGCCGGGTCGAAAAAACGCTGAGACGGATGGATTACCTGCCTGTCAACAAGGATATACGGGTCGATTTAACGATAGAAGACGAAGGAAACCGGCTGTCGCTTATCCATGGGGACCAACCCGTGCTGCACGTCAAATCCTCACGTTTTTTGAACGCTCCGGAATCGACGCTTAAAGAATTCTCCAAACAAACCGACCGGATGCAGATTCTCCGGAAGTTTACCTTTTTTAGCCTGATCACAGCCTCGCCTCTCCTGCTCTATCTATTGATCTATACGTTGTTTTTGATCGCCGGACGGGCTGTCCTCCGGCATTCGGCGAAATGCGGGGCCGTGGCTGCCGTGTTAGCTATGATCATTGGGGTGGCGGCCGCCGCGGCTGTCCACCAGTTCCAATACACCCCCCTTGCCTCCCGAAATCCACAGGCCTTTGAGACGCTGCTTCAGTCAAAACACCGGAAAGACCGGATTAAGGCATTGAAACGAATGGATCAAAGCGACATAGGGGTAAGCCCGTATGAGGAGGCTATCGTTAAATCCGGGGAAAGCCCCCACATAACGGAGCGATACTGGGCAGCCAGACTCCTGGGGGACAGCGATTCAGAAAGAACATACCGGATGCTTAGCCAGATGTTGAATGACCCGCATCCCAATGTCGCCTGCATGGCCCTTTACAGCCTGGGCCGCCGGAATGAACAAAGAGCGGTCCCAAAAATCAAGCGCGTCCTGACGGCCTCGACCCATTGGTACACCCAGTGGTATGCCTATAATGCCTTAAAGGAGCTTGGATGGACTCAACCCGAATCGGTTTGACTTCTTTGTTTGCATGCATTCTGGCGGTTCTTGCGGCCGAATCTGCCGGCGGGTGGGTTAGAGCCGATCCGGTTCTTGTCACCGGCGCGATTCGGATGTTTGATATCTGTATCGTTCTTGGCATCATCTATGCCTTCCATCATAACTTTTTTGTTATCGGATTATCTAATAGCACCGCCGCTTCGGGCTTTCGTCAGGGGATTTTATGGTCGGCCGGCTTCGGCATCCTGGCGCTTTTGGCTGCCGGCATTTTACTCTTCGCCGGCATCCCTCCCCGGTCCCTGATCCAGATCTCGGTTCCGGCCCTGCCGGGCCGACGCCTCATTTTTTTGATGGTCGGCGGCATTATCGGCCCGATCGCCGAAGAGATATTCTTTCGCGGGGTAATATACGGATTCTTGAGGCGTTGGAGTTTTCTATTAGCGCTCTTGGGCAGTACCGCCCTGTTTGTCTTTTCCCACTACCTGACCGGCGGGGTTTCGTTTATACAGATAGTCGGCGGGATTGTATTTTCCGTCTCCTACGAGACGTCAAAAAGCCTTTACTGCCCGATAATAATTCATACGCTGGGCAATTTGGCGCTGTTTGGGATAGGGATGGGCGGTTAGATTGTCTTGTTTGGTTTTCAGTTCCGCGCTCCCAAGACATTGCGAACGGTTATCGCCAGATCCTTTAATGTCAGGGGCTTTAAAAGAAGAGCGGCTACGCCCATCTCTTCGGCGGACTTTTCATCAATGGTGGAATTATACCCGGTGCAAAGGATGACCGGCAACTCCGGCCGGACTTCGAGGAGTCTTTGTATTAGGATATCGCCGTTGGTCTCAGGCATGATCATGTCGGTGATAACCAGGTCGAAATCATTCGGACGGCTTGAGAAATCCTTTATGGCCCGCTCACTGCTATCGCGGGCGGTAACCGAGTAGCCCAGGTGCTCGAGCATCTGACGGACGGTATCCGTAATGGCCCGCTCATCATCGACGAAAAGAATGCGTTCGGTGCCGCTGGGCAGCGAATCGGTCGCTACCGGCGCTGCCTCCAGAGAGTAATCGTCCGAGGATTCCAGCCGGGGCAAGAAAACATGGAAATCCGTTCCAACATCGGCAGCGCTGGAAAAATGAATCCGTCCCCCATGCTTTTCAATAATGCCCTTGGCAACAGCCAGGCCAAGCCCCGTACCCACCCCTTTATCCTTGGTGGTATAGTAGGGGTCAAATATACGTTCCCGGTCTTCGGGCTTAATGCCGCAGCCCGTGTCTGAAACCGTAAGCTTTAAATAGGCGCCGGCAGATAGGCCCAGGCCATTTTGATCGTCCAGGCTCTCTTGGGCCAGCCGAATCGTCAATGTGCCGTCCTTGCTGCGCATGGCCTGTCCGGCGTTGGTGCAGAGATTCATCAGTACCTGATGCATTTGCCCGGGATCGGCTTCGACCAGCATCTTGTGCTCCTGGATATCTTCAAAGATTTCAATGGATGCCGGCAGGGTGGCACGAAGCAGCTTGTTAACATCCTTTATAATCTGAGAAAAATTCACGGGCTGGCGTTTCTGGTGGGTCTGGCGGCTGATGGCCAGTATCTGCTGAACGACCTCTTTCGCCCGGTTTCCGGCCTTAAATACTTGCTCGAGATAGCCGGCCAGTTTGGAATTCTCGGTGGCCTGCATTTTGGCCAATTCCACATATCCCAGGATGGCCGCAAGGATATTATTGAAATCATGGGCGATACCACCGGCCAATGTCCCGATGGCTTCCATCTTTTGCGACCGAATCAACTGGGCTTCAAGCATTCGCTGGGGGGTTAAATCGTGGTAGACGGTTAAGCCATAGAACTGACCGTGAATCTCGATCAGTTTAGAAAATAGCTGGATATAAAAGATCTCCCCGTTCTTTACCGGAATTTCGATTTCAAACCCCGAGACCTCGCCTTCCTGGGTCAGCCTCTGGATGAACGTCTGTCGGGTCTCCGGCGGAAAACCCAGATCCAGGGAGTTTCTTCCGATGACTTCATTGCGTGAATACCGGGAAAGCTCGCAAAACTTTTCATTAACATCGATTATCCGGCCGTTTAAATCCGTCAATGAAATGGGTTGGGGCGAAAGGTTGAACAGATGCCGGAACTTGACTTCGCTCTCCCGAAGCGCCGACTCCACTTTTTTCTGATCCGACAGATCCGTTGCCATACTGATATAACCGATGGCCCGGCCGCTTTCATCCCGCTGAAGGGTGGTCGTCATATTGGTGGAAAATTGTGTGCCGTCCGAACGCTGGTGACCGGTTTCTCCGCTGTGGTACCCATGGCGGAGGACCTTTCGGTTTATGGGGACGACCTGGTTGATATACTGCTCATCAGTGTGAAAAATGGAGATGTTTTTCCCCTTGAGGGTTTGCGGGGAATAGCCGTGCATGTCCGCCCAGGCCTGATTAACATATTGGATGATACCGTTTAGATCACATGTGGCCACGCCTTCTCCGAGCTGATCGACAATCCGGGTAAGCCAGCGCAACCGATGTTCGGTTTTTGTCCGGCCGGTGATATCGCGCAGGCCTATCAGTAAAAAGGGATGGTCGCAGAGAAGTATCCGTTTTAACGTCATCTCGACCCATATGGGGGTGCCGTTCTTAACCTGTATCGGCCATTCAAAGTTCTGCGGCTGGCCATACAATGCCTTTTCGTGCTTTTTAAACGCATTTTCCCGGGTGTATGGATAATCTCCGGTATAGAGGGCGTCGAATCCAAGCTCATTGAGCTCATCCTTAGAATAGCCAAGCAGGTCGCATAAAGCCGGGTTGAAGTATTCAATGTGATCCCGCTGAGGATCATAGAGGATTACGGGATCACTGAGAGAATCACTGATTGCCCGGCTTTGGTCTTTTATGGCGGGGGGCGCCCCGTTGTTTTGTTTTTTAAGCTGCCGCCGAAGGCTCAAACAGTAACAGAGCGAAGAGGCAAGCAAGATTAAAGAGACGGGGAATGCGACAAATATAAGCAGTGTCTTTATCATTAGCTGCGATCACCACGGAATTGGAAAACCCATCAGGAAAGCCGGCCCTTTAGAATGTTTAACATGCGCCGAACTGGTTCTGCTGCGCCCCAAAGCAGTTGATCCCCGACCGTATAAAGGGTTAAATACGCCGGCCCGATATTAAGATTGCGGATACGGCCGACAGGAACGTCCAGTTTACCGGTAACCGCGGCAGGCGTCAATTGCCGCATGGTCTCCTCCTTGGTATTGGCTACGACGCGGACCCACTCATTGGATTCGGCAATGATGGATTCGATCTCATCAAGCGGCACCCTTTTGGTTAGTTTGATGGTCAACGCCTGACAATGGCATCGCATGGCGCCGATACGCACGCAAATGCCGTCAATCGGAATGGGCGGATCGTTGTTCAACATTTTGTTGGTCTCCGCGCTCCCCTTCCATTCCTCCTTTGATTGGCCGCTCTCCAGTTCACTGTCAATCCAGGGGATGACACTGCCGGCCAACGGAACCCCGAAATGATCCACCGGGAACGTGCTGTCACGCATGGCGCCGATTACCCGGCGATCGATCTCCTGAACCGCTGAAGCCGGGTCGGAGAGCAGATCCTCAGAGGCTTTTCCGATCGCCGCCATCTGACTCGCCAGTTCGCGCATATTTTTGGCGCCGGCGCCGGAGGCGGCCTGGTAGGTCATGGAGGTCAGCCATTCGATAAGCCCGGCCTTGAAGAGTCCGCCGATTGCCATCAGCATCAAACTGACGGTGCAGTTGCCGCCGATAAAATTCCTGGTCCCCTGCTCAAGCGCCGACTCAATTACCGAACGGTTGACCGGATCAAGCACAATCACACTGTCATCGGACATTCGAAGGGTTGATGCCGCATCCACCCAGTAGCCATTCCAACCCGTGGACCGGAGTTTCTCGTAGACGGATTTTGTATAGTCGCCTCCCTGGCAGGTCATAATCACATCCATGCCGGCAAGGGTTTCTATATCGTAGGCATCTTTGAGGGGGGGGAGCTCGACACCGATATCCGGGGGCTTTTGTCCGACCTGAGAAGTGGTGAAGAAAAGCGGCGAAATGCCCTGAAAATCGTTCTCAGAGAGCATGCGCGCCATTAAAACAGAGCCGACCATTCCTCGCCAGCCGATAAATCCAACGTTAAGCATGTTGTTTTCCTTTCATGGTTCTGTTATTTCATTGAAACGGTAATTTTATCGAAAACGGACGCCTGTCCCCCGATTTTGGACAACAAATCAGTTTAAAAAGAGATAATAATATTTGTCAATACCAACTTACTGTTGAGATAGAGGCGATGATATTTTATAATAAATATTGATGAAGCAACCCAGGAAAAAATAAAATTTTTATATGCCGATCTACGAATATACCGCACTAAATATTAAAGGCAAAACCGTATCCGATATCATTGATGCCGACAACACGTTTGCCGCCCGGCAAAAACTGCGGTCAGCCAATATCTATCCGGTTTCGATTAAAGAAGTCTATGACCGGGGGGGCAAAAAAGAAGGCCGCCTGTCAGAGCTTCTTACCAAACCCCTTTCTTCGAGGGTAAAACCCGGAGAGATCGCCATGATGACCCGGCAGCTGGCCACCCTTTTAGGGGCCGGATTCCCGCTGGTATCCGCCATATATACATTGATTCCCCAGGCTTCCTCTACAGTTTTCAAACGGATTCTCTCCCAAATAAAGGATTCGATCGAGGAAGGCAGCAGTTTTGCCGAAGCCCTCGCCCTTTATCCGGACACATTTTCGCCCATTTATATTAATATGGTCAAATCCGGCGAATCCTCCGGCACTTTGGAGCTTGTCCTCCAGCGGCTGGCGGATATCAGTGAACGGCAACAGGCCTTGAGCCATCGGATACGCTCGGCAATGGCATATCCGATACTTATGTTTATTATTGGGGTCGTTGTCCTGTTCGTGCTTTTAACCTATATCGTGCCGAGCATTACGGCCATATTCACCGATATGGGGCAGACCCTGCCGGCGCCAACCCGTTTGCTGATCGCCACCAGTGAATTCATGAAGACCGGTTGGTGGATCATACTGCTCGTTCTGATTGCGCTGATCTTCGGATTCAGGCAGTTCAAAAAGACCAATGCCGGCAAATACCGGATAGATCAGGTGATTCTTAAACTCCCGGGCATCGGCAGCCTGGTCCGGAAAATGGCGGTCGGCCGGTTCGCCCGGACATTGGGCACGCTTTTGGACAACGGGGTCTCGCTTTTGACTGCCCTGAACATCGTTAAAAACGTGGTCGGTAACCGCCTGGTCGCCGATACCATCGAGTATGCGGCCGATGAGGTGGAAAAAGGCAATAGCCTGGCCCGCGCCCTGTCCGCCTCGGACATTTTCCCCCACATCTCCATTCAGATGGTCCAGGTGGGCGAACAAAGCGGGGAGATTGAGACCATGCTCGGAAAGGTGGCTGACATTTATGAGGGCGAGGTGGAAAACACGATCCTTAGCCTGACCACCCTGCTTGAACCCGCCATTATACTGTTTATGGGCGTCATCGTGGGGTTTATCGTACTCTCCATATGTCTGCCGATATTCGAAATGAACCAGTTGGTCCGTTAGCGTCGCGGCATCGAAAAACCGTCAAAACCGATAGCCGAAGGTGATCTCAAGGCCTGATTTTTGGTGCGTTGCCGAAAAATTAGGGGGTTGCGTATGGGCCTTTAAGTCCTCGACCGCCTGCTCATAGGCGGACCGATTGAACTTGTGGGCGCTGGAGATGCCGCCATAGATGCTTCCCGCATAAAAACCGAGGTCAATCAATGAAATCAGCCCGCCAAGTATTTCAAGGCCATTGTCAAAACTTTCACAAGCGGCCCCCATCAATGCGGCGTTAATAAAAAATGCGATGGTCGCATCTTTGTAGCGACCGCAGTATAGATACCCCCCGCCGGGAATAATTGAAAAGGCGCCTGCTAAAACCGGGCTCTTGCCGGGTAAATCGCCCATCCGGTCGATGCCTTTCTCAAGCGCCGCCACCTGGTAGACACTTTTTCCCGATGGCGTCATGCGGTCAAACCAGGTTTGGGCCTGACCGAGCCTTGCTGTCTCCAGGCACAGCCAACCCAGTCGGTAGCGCGCCCGGTCCCTGGTTGTCCTCTTTTCGCTGGCTTCAATTATTTTTAAAAGCGTTCTCTCAGCGGCATCCGGATCGTTCATCCGAAAATAGCAGCGACTGATCCGGAACCTGGATTCCAGAGCAAATTTCGAATCCGGATACTTATCCAGGGTTTTCCTGAAATATTTAAGCGCGGCGTCATATTTTGCCAACCGGAAATAGCAAAGCCCGATATGATACAAAGCCCCGTTCGCCCGCGGATCTTTGGCAAAGAAGTGGACAAACCGTTTAAATTCCACGATGGCAGTTTGATAATCGGAATTTTCAAAGCGCTCTATGGCATAGCTAAACTGGGCATCCGCAGAAAGGATCGGCACAGAATCGGCTGAAGATGATGTTTCCGCCCATAGATTAGCGCAAAGAGAAAGGACTGAAAGGCATCCGATAAAAAAAACGGCCCAATGATATCTATGATGAGATCTCCGGTAGCGCAAAATATTTATGGCCCTATCAGGTCTGGGTCACCCTCAGCACTTCCTCAATGGTCGTGACCCCGTTTAACACTTTTTTAATACCATCCTCATAAAGCGTCGTCATCCCCATGCGGAGCGATTCGTTTTTGATCTGATGGGAATCATGGGTTTTTAAGATCAAGTTCTGCAGCGTGCTGTTTAACTCCATGATCTCATAGATACCGACCCGGCCCTTGTAGCCGCTGTGGAAACAGTTCGGGCAGGCGCCGGCCCGGTAAAGCACCAGGTCACCCGCCTTTTCAGGGTCGAGCCCCATTTCCCTGATAGTCGCCTCATCCGGCCTGTAGGGCTCCTTACATTTATCGCAAAGCACACGCACCAGGCGCTGGGCAATAACAGCGATCACAGAGGATGAAATCAGAAAGGGCTCAACGCCGATATCAACCAAACGGGTAATGGCGCCGGCGGAATCGTTTGTATGAAGGGTGGAAAAAACTAGGTGGCCGGTCAATGCGGATTGCACGCCGATTTCAGCGGTCTCCAGGTCCCGCATCTCACCGATCAGGATGACATCCGGGTCCTGCCGAACAATGGAGCGCAGCCCCCGGCCGAAAGTCAGATCAATCTTCGGATTGACCTGTATCTGCCCCACGCCCTTCAACTGGTATTCAACGGGATCCTCTATGGTGATAATATTGATATCCGGAGAGTTAATCCGGGATAAAACGGCATACAGGGTGGTTGACTTGCCGCTTCCGGTGGGGCCGGTGACCAGAATAATGCCATGGGAAAACCGGATCATACGGTTGACCTGTTCCAATTTTTCTTTTGAAAGCCCCAGATCCGTGAGCTGCAGCAAAGAGCCGGACTTATTCAACAACCGCAGCACGATGCGCTCCCCATGGGTGATGGGAATACTGGAGACCCGGATATCGATATCCTGGTCGCCGATTTTTACCTCAAAACGCCCGTCCTGCGGCAGCCGCTTCTCGGCAATGTTCATTTTGGACATAACCTTGATTCGCGAGATAAGCGCCGACTGCATCCATTTGGGCGGAGACAAGAAATCGTAGAGTACCCCGTCAATCCGGTAGCGGACTTTAAAAGTGTTCTGATAGGGCTCGATATGAATATCACTGGCCCCGATTTTGACGGATTGGGAAATAATGTGGTTGACCAGCTTGATAATCGGCGCATCACTGGTATCATCCAGCAAATCGGCTGTTTCTTCGATTTCACTGATGATTTCCGCGCCGTTCTCCTCCATATCGGCCACAAGCTGCTGGGCCGTGTCCCGGCTGCTGTCATAGGCCATGTTGATCAGAGACAATATGGTATCCCGGCTGGTCAATACCAGTTGATATGAGTCGAGCTCAAGTATCCTCACCAAGTCATCCACAGGCTGGAAGGCGGTTGGGTCATTGATGGCAATAACGGTCGTGGGATGATCGGATGGGTCATCATCCGCGGTATGGGGATCCAACCCAAGACCGGTCAATGGGTGCTGGCATTCCAGAGGGATAATGCTGAACTTTTTTAAAAATTGAATGGAAACCTTGCGGGCAAACTCCATGTTGAATTCTTCCACCGGGAGCCGGGGGACATACGGAATATCATAGAGCTTGCTGTAGGCCTCCAGCAGCTGATGCTCGGAGACCACCTGTTTTTTTAGCAGCAGATCCGCCGGCGTGGCATTCGAATCCGCCTGCAGCTCTTCGAGGGAGGTTTCCGACACGCCGTAATCTTTTTGCAAAATTTCCGTTAAACGACTGGCGATCATGATTACCTATATCTCGTTAAAAATACCTATTCAGTATCATTTTCAGTATCATTATTCGACGGCTTGCCCTTGTCTTTGAAGGCCTCCGTGCCAAAGGGCAACACATTCTCATTATAAAGCTTTATCTTGCCTTCTTCAACTTTATCTTCCATCTGTTTTTGCTTGCTGTCATAAATCTTCCGGGCATCTTCGACCCCATGGACGACGTGCGGGGTCAGAAAGACAAACAGGTTGGTTTCCGAATCGCCTTTTCCCAGGGACTTAAACAACCAACCGAGCCCCGGAATACTGCCGATACACGGCATTTCGTACTTGGTCGTGGAAAGGCTCTTATCGATTAAACCGCCAAGCACCACCGTATTCCTATCATCGACCAGCACGGTGGTTTCAATCGTGCGTTTCAGTGTGGTCGGCTGAAATATATCCGTCGTGGATTCAAGCTTGGTGACTTCCTCGATGATTTCCAGACGGATCTGCCGATCCTTGTTGATCTGGGGCGTAATTTCCAGGCTGATCCCCACATCCTTGTATTCATAATTGCTGTAATTGGTATCACCGGTGGCCGCCTTTGTCAGGTAGGGGACGTTTTTACCGACGGTTATTTTGGCAACTTCATTATCCGTGGTTAAAATCTGGGGCGTCGATAGGATATTGGCGTCCTTGTCCTTTTGGTAAAGCTGGAGCACCCCTTGGATCATTGGGAACGAAACATCGCCCACAGTGATATTCTCGCTGAAGACGCCTAACGAAAAGCCGGGGGGCAGTGCTGAGGCTGCAGTAGCGTTGCCCGTCGCCTCTGCGGCGGATTGGAGATAGCCGGAATCGCCGCCCATGGCGCTGCCCCCGCTGTAACCGCCGCCGTATACGCCGCCTCTGTCATCATAACTGCCTTCTCCGCCGACAATCCACTCGCTTCCCATTCTTAATGACTTCTCTTTGTTGATTTCCATGATCAGGCATTCGATATAGACCATAGACCGCTGGATATCGAGCTTGTTGATAACACCCTTGAGGGTTCGATAGTCGTCTTTTTCCGCCCGGATTATCAAGCTGTTGGTCGCCTTGTCCGCCGTAATCTGCACATCTTCGGAGACAATGGGGGCTCTTTTTCTGCCTTTTTCGCCGCCCTGATCGGTTTTAGACGGCAGTTCCTGCAGCACCTCGACGATGTCTTCGGCCTTGGCATGCTGGAGATACTCGACATGAATTTTTTCTTTGCCCCGCGGCATCTCCTTGTCCAGCATATTGATCAGGGATTCAATCCGGTTGGTGTCGCTTTCACTGGCCATAACCACGATAATGTTGGTCCGTTGATCGGCCACCAGATTGATGGCTTGCCCGGTATTCTTGCGCTGGCGGCGCTGTTCGCCGAATACGGCGTCGAGGGTATCCACCATCTCCTGGGCATCCGCATGTTCAACCGGAATAACCGAAATCTCTTTGCCGATACCGGTCACGTCAATGGCATCGATGATTCGCATCAGCCGGGTAATATTTGAGTAGACATCCGTAATAATAAGCATGTTGGTTGGTTCATAGGCAAGGACCACACTGCTTTTGGATACCAGGGGCGCACATAGCTGTTTGACCTCGTTGGGGTCCGCGTAATCAAGGTGGACCAATTGGGTGGCGATTTTATCCTCGGGCGAGGCCTTTTCCCTTTTCAGGCGGGTTTCGATGTTCATGGTCCGCGCATAGGGTGAGGGAATGATTTTGGTCACCTCTCCGGCATCCACGGTGGTATAGCCGTGAACCTCCAGAACCGACTCAAAGACCTTGTAGGCCTCTTTGACCGAAATTTTGGTCGGCGAAATAATCGTGACCTTTCCTTTGACCCGCCGGTCGATCACGAAATTCTTGCCGGTCAACTCGCTGATGAACTTGACAAAAACCTCTATATCCACATCATTGAAATCAATGGACACATACCGACCGGAAGAACGCTCCGGCGCTTTTTCAGAGGTCCCCGCATCCCCGTTTTTCTGGGCCAATGCCACCGGGTTGACGAAATAAAGGGAAACCATGCCGGCAAGCCCAACAAGCAATGCCATTTTCAGCAAATTCTGCATAACCGCTTTCCATCTTCCTGATTTATAAATGTTGCTGTTGATTTTTTCATCCCCTCAATCAATCTGGTAGGAAATACTTTTCTCCTCACCCCCCCGTTCGATCTGTAATTGCACGGAGGCGGAGGATTTTAAGTTATGGTAAAATTTTAAGGCATCATCCACGGATTTGATATCCTCGCCGTTGACGCCTTTTACAATATCACCGCTTTGCAGGCCGAGCTCTTTAAAGAGCGAATTGTTTCGGATATGCGACAGTATCAGCCCATTGGGTTTTCCGTTTTTAAAATGGGGGCGAATTCGGGCCTGCTGCATCAACTGGTTGATATTATTTAATGCCGAATCTATCTCATTTCGGTTGATGCTTACCCGCTCGGAAGGCGGAAACCGGCTGGCGGATTCAGCACCCCGCTGCTCTGAAGCGGCGTTCATGCGATCGGATTTATCCTCATCCTCCATGGTCAGAATCTCGTCCTCCCCATTGACCCGCAGGACCACTTTTTTCCGCAGTATCATTTGGATCGTGGCATTCTGGATGGCATCGCCTTTATGGTAAAGGCCCTGGCGGTGTTTGTTTTTGTCCTCGATAACCGCATAGGCTTGCTCCGCGGTGCCGGTAACCGTCCCCCAGAGTTTTAAATTTAATTGGGTTTTTTTGAGCTTGTCGAGTTCTATCTTTTCCGCTTCCGCCTCCGACTTCTCGGATGCCGTGGTTTTGAATAAATCCCGGTCAACGATGGCACGGTAGGCGGAAAAACTTTTAGAAGCGTGTTTACGCCCCGGTGTTTTGCGGCTATTACCCATATCCGCCCGGCTCTCAGTGGCGGTGGAAACGGCGGCCGTCAGCGGAGGCAGCTGCGCGGTGACCACCTGATAGAAGAGGTGAACCCCGAAAAAAATGCCGAGGGTAATCAGACCCAGATTGGATAGTATAAATAAGCGTTTAATCATATGGTTCCAACAAGCCTATCGAAGAGAGAAATTTGGCCGGCCGATGGTGCCGGATACACGAAAGGCAATGCCTTTATCCGCATAGTCGCTTTTTGATAATAGATGCGAGGGCACGGATTTTCCCAGTTCCTTTATGAGCGATGGATACGGCTTGATTGTGCCGCTGAGCCGGAGCCGGCTGTTAGCCAGCTGCCGATCCAAATCAATGGTTCCTGAAACATTGCCGGCCATTTGCTCCCCGTCAACCGTAATCTTTTGGACGGACGCCCGACGGTTTTGAAATTTGATCACCGCATTGACCTTACCCGGCGCCAAGTCCTTAACCCCGAAAATCGGCGGTTTCAACTCGAGCCGGCACCCGGTTATGGTGATCTCTGCTTCCCCGTTGCCCCAGGAACCGTTTTTCGTCGTGTATTGGATACTGCCGGCAGCATCCCCATAGATTTCGTGGGGGAGTATCTCGTTTAAGACGCCGATATGACGAATCTGAACATCGACAAAGGTGACATCGGAGCTATATTCCGACCCTGAACGATTCTTGATACGCGCCTTTCCGTCAAGGGTGCCCCCATAAACATCGCCTTTTACCAGAAACGTCTTATTCTCCGACAACAAGGACAGGTACTTGGGCCTGATGCGGATTTCGGATGCATTAAAAACCGCCTGGCCCCGTAGGGAAATATCCAGGTCTGAAAATTTCAGGCCCGGCGCAAGACAGGGGCTGACACTGCCGATGGCTACCGATACAGCCGGAGAGAATCGTTCAGCCCGCTGAATGATATAGTTTTTTATATCCGCCGACGGAAACAGAAGATACAAAAACGCGGCCAGTATAATAATCACGTAGGCTATGTAGGCAATCCACTTTTTCATATGCTTAAAAGTTTGAAATCAGGTTTCAACGGTTTCCGCCTGCAACACGGCATCGACCAGCCCCTCTTCCCGACCGGTCCGGGAGATGGAAAGGCGCTTGACCATTACCATATTCTCCGAGGTTTCCACATTATAAAGATACCTTGTGAGGTCCTTGACAGAAATTCCCTGCAGCTCCATTTCAACCCGCGACAACGTGACGCCGGCTTCATCATTTACCGTGGTGGAGGGCTTCATGTAACTGACATGCTTTTTGATACCTGTCTGCCCGGCCAGCCGGTCCATAAATGAAAACAGCGTGAAATCGTCCGGCCGTCTTTTGAACTGACTCCTGGAGGCGGCAATTTTTTGCTGCATGGCCTCGTATTCGGCCTTCAACTGCTGGATTTCAGAGAGCACCTGGCGTTTTGCCGCAAGCCTATGCGCAAGCTCATCCTGTTTTTCGAAAACAGGCACAATAATGAGCTGAACCACGACGAATGCGGCAATAAAAATGCCGGCCCCGTAAACGATGATTTTTTCGCGGGTATTCAAATTAAGGTTGACCATTTATCGACATCCGATTTTCAGGATATATCCCCGGTTTCCGGAATTCCCAGTTTAATCTTGAACTTAACCCGATTGGCCGATTTATCCATATTGGCCGAACTGATGGTAATTTCGTTGAAATATTCGGAGTCGGACAATGCCCCCTTGATATCATCCACTGCGTTGAACGTATTGGTATGACCGGAGATTAGAGCCGACCCCCCGCCCCTTACAAACCGGGTAATCACGACATCAACCGAAGATGGTATCAAGCGGCTTAGATCGTTGAGAATTTCTATATTTAAGATCTCCTCGTCCATGTTGCCGGCAAACATGTTCTCTCCCTTGGCCTGCCGGACTTTGACCCTCATCTGTTGAAGCGGATCCACGATTTTCGATACATCCGGAAAAGTCGAGCTGAAGGTGGAGACGATCTGTTGCTCCACCCGATTGACCTGCTGGTTCAAACGCCTGACCTGAAAAATGAGCCCGTACATACCGACGATTAAAACAAGGGCCCCAATAACAGCGGTTCTGATAATATCCGGTTTGTATTCTTCCCAATACCGGTAGAAGGGAAAACGTTCTTGAAAAAAATTAAGCGAGGCAATCCCCAGCAGATCCACTCCCACCAGACAAAGCGGGTTATTCGCCCGACCCGGCAGGTCTTCACCCGGTTTTTGCTGAAAATTAACCCCCGCGGTTTCTTCCGCACGAACCGGTTCGGCGGAGATATCCAATAAACGAGCGATCGTATCCGCTACGGCATCCGGGGCTATGCCGTCGCCAGTGAAATAGGCCGCTGCCGGCTGAAATTCAAATGGGTAAATCGTATCGAACGCCACCAGGAATCTCTGGATGTTTGTCTTTAATGTCTGGATTTTCAGTTCTTCAGAAGCGGCGCCCATATATATGGATCGAACCAGATGAACATTTCCGGAAACCACGGCAAAAATGGTGCTGGTGGACTCATCGATATCAATATAGACAAAACTGTCCTCTTTTTTCTGGGCCGCCAGGCAAAGCGCCACAGGGAACCCGCCCGGTATAATGATCTGCGGCTTCAGACGAAAGGCCGTCAGGGCATCCAGAATCGACTGGAGCTTGGTCTTTTCAACGGCGGCCGCAATGACGTCCGAGGTCGCCCCTTGGTGGGCGGTCTGGAAATCCAGAATGACATCATCCAATGGAAACGGAAGCAACGGTTCCACTTCAAAGGGTAGAACCTGCCGTATTTTTCGATTTTCTTTAAACGGGATCCGAAGGTTCCGATAGGATATCAAAGCAGGCGGTACGGTGATCAGACATATGGCCCCGTTCGTATCCAGCTGGTCAACAATCACAGATATGGCCTGATGCCAGGGGCTCTCAAGCTGATTTTCGGATTCTTCGGCCGCCTCCACCGGGACCCGGACGTGGCCTTCAATGCTGTTGCCTTTCAGTCCGCTTTTTACCAGAAACCCTGAAATTGATTGATCCCGAATATCTAAAGATAGATAGGTTTTGCTCATAAAATTAAAAATTCCAAACGATAGGGAAAGTTTTTATATTTCCCGAAATCTTGCCGGCGAATATCTTAATTGGTGCGATGAATTGTGTCAAACAGCTTTTTGAGGGTTTATAAAAAGCGCCAGCTCAGTTCACGGCAAATCCAGTTGCCGCTTTCCCCTTCTTTGCGTCGTTCGACGATGACCCGAACGGCCGTTGCCATGTCATTTAGCTCCGCCATGCATTCGATCCGGAATATATCGCTCTGAGTGGTTATCAGGTCCGATTCAATCTCGATATCGCTGCAGCCCGGCACCTGTTTATACCAGCTCGGCGCCGTGAGCTCATGAATATATTCATCCCCCTCCCTTTCCTCGCGGTAAGAGACGATTTCAGGTGCCAAAAATTCCTGCCCTGCCGGCAGTATCCCCGCAATCACGGGGGCCTTGGCGGTGTTGATATTGATTTCACCCGGATAGGTATAGCCGTTAGCCGCCTCATCCATCCCATAAACGGTCAAAAACGCCGCAATGCCTAAGGTCGTTTCCTCTTTTTCCTCCGCGCGGTAAAAGAGGTCGGGGGTTATATTTTTGATCCTCAACAACTCGTTAATATCACGAATAGGGCCGTTTCGACAGCTGTAAGGGGGATCGAGATCCTGGTAATAGCTATCCTCCGCCCCATTTAAGCCGCTTATGGCATCGTCGTCCTCCGAATCGAGCCAATCCTTGACCGGATTGATAATCGCCGCCGGTTCGATCGGTTCATTGACGAAGGATTCGCTGGATTTTTCCTGCTGGCTCAGCAGCAGGTCGATGAACCGGTACCATAGCTTCTGTTGCGACTCGTTGAACTTTCTTCCATCGGGAAATGATACCAGGGCGTTGACCTGAATCCGGCTCAACTCGTCACTGATGTGCAGGGAGAGACGGCCTTTGTCAAAAGAGAGTCGGGACAGGTATGCCTCGATTTTCTCAGGGTCCGCCCAATCCTCCTGAATGGAATCGACCTCGGTATCCTTTTTATCCCGGACCAGAATAGCCTCGGCGAGATTGACGCCGGAGTGAAGCATATGCTTCATTGTCACCCGGTCCCGGAAAAAAGCGGAATCGGTAACCGCCCCCCGGATCTGTCGGTTGAGTTCGAGGGAGACGGTGACCAGGATCGTGATAATCGTAAGCGTCACGATTAAGGCGATTCCCTTATTATGCCCTTTTCGCTGGATCGGCATCAGGGCCCCTTCATCTCCTCTTCGATCTTTTCCCGATAGACCGGTGTCGTGACTGTGGTTTGAAATATATGGGCGGTTTCGCCGTCGGATACGCTCAACTTGATGCCTACCGCACGGGGAGTGGCATATTTGCCTATGTTTTCATCAGAATCCCACTCCGTTTGGGTTTCCTCTTCGCAATCATAACAGGTCACCGAAAACTCCTTAACATCTTTACAGATAACCGGATCCTTGGCCTCCTCTCCGAATCGATCCGCTTCATCCTCATCATAGGGAAACGCCGTATCCGATCGCCGGAGCACGTATTGTTCTTCCC
>JAGXLR010000019.1 GCA_018334555.1 Desulfobacterales bacterium | reverse complement strand
GAAACGTGTCTCTTCCGATCTGCGGGGGCAGAGCGGCTAAGAAGGCGATAAAGCTGGAAGCCGCGGACCTTCTGATTGTCCTGCCGGAGGCCAAAAAAATGCCTATTGACGCCTCATCCGCTGTCGAAGCGCTTTTTGAAGGGGCCTATCTCGGCAACCACATATTTGACCATTACAAAGGGGATAAAAAACACACGCCGGTCAAACGCATGGCGGTTTTCGCCAATGATGCCGCCGCCAGGGCTTGCCGAAAGATTCCGGAACGCGTGGAGACCATCTGCAAAAGCACTGTCCTGGCCAGAGAATGGGTCAGCATGCCGCCCAATGAAAAGCGCCCGGATCGGTTTGCCCGCTCTATTGTCAAGGCAGCGGACAAGGAGGGCATCGATATTACCGTTCTTGATCAACCCGAGATCAAGAAAAACAAGATGGGCGGGATCCTCTCCGTTGAGGCCGGCAGTAAATGCCGGGCGCGTATGGTTATTCTTGACTACAACCCGGCAAAGGCAAAAAAAACCTATGCGCTGATCGGAAAAGGGGTGACCTTTGATGCCGGAGGGATCAACCTCAAACCCACCGGCTCGCTTGAGGATATGAAGATGGATATGGGGGGTGCGGCGTCCGTGGCCGCTGCAGTGATCGCCGCGGCCCGGTTGAAGTCAGGGTACCGGGTGCTCGGCGTGATGCCCATAGTCGAAAACATGCCATCCAGCGATGCGGCGAGACCGGGCGATATCATCCGGACGTATGCCGGGAAAACCGTAGAAATCGGAAATACCGACGCAGAGGGCCGAATGATATTAATCGATGCCATGGCCTATGCGGAAAGGGTTTTTAACCCCGATATCATGGTCGATATCGCCACACTCACCGGTGCGTGCCTCATGGCTTTGGGAGAAAAAATTGCCGGCGTGTTCTCGCCGGATAAAAATCTGTCCGAGGCTATTCTGGCCGCCGGTGAAACCGTCTATGAACGCTGCTGGGCGCTGCCCATGCCGGATGATTATAGGGAGCTACTAAAGAGCGACTTTGCCGACCTCAGAAATATCGGCAGCTCTCGCTGGGGCGGGGCGATCGTGGCCGCCCTGTTTTTATCCAATTTTGTCGAAAATGCGCGATGGGCCCATATCGATATTGCCGGGCCGGCCTATGCGAAGAAGGCTTCCGATTACTGTGAAGCCGGCGGCACCGGGTTCGGGGTTCGCCTGTTGATTGAGACGATGGAGAAGCTTATGAAAGCTACTTAGTGGCCATTTGGAATCATAGGATAGATTGTACTGAAACCTCAAACGGATTGCCTGCAAAGCGATTCTACAGGAAGGCGGTGAAGCGGCATGGGACTGGAGTTCAAAAATGTGCTGGTGACAGGGGTCGCCGGATTTATTGGGTTTCATCTGGCGTATCGGCTTTTAAAGGACGGCTATTCGGTAGTTGGCATTGACAACCTGAACCCCTACTATGATGTGAACCTGAAAAAGGACCGCCTGAAAGAGCTTGAGCCGTTTTCAAACTTTCAATTCCATGGGATCGATTTAAGCCGGCTGGATGACTTAGCCGCTATATTTAAGGCCCGGCCCTTTGACGTGGTAGTTAATCTGGCGGCCCAGGCCGGTGTGCGGTATTCCCTGGAAAACCCCCATGCCTATGTTGACGCCAATCTGGTGGGGTTTGTCAATCTTCTGGAGTGCTGCCGGCATTATTCGACAAAGCATCTTGTATTCGCCTCCTCCAGTTCTGTCTACGGGGCCAATACCCGGATGCCGTTCTCCGTTCACGACAACGTGGACCATCCGGTATCCCTTTACGCGGCCACGAAAAAATCAAACGAACTTCTGGCCCATACATACAGCCATTTATTCGGTCTTCCGACGACCGGCCTCCGGTTTTTCACGGTCTACGGCCCCTGGGGGCGGCCGGATATGGCGCTGTTTCTGTTTACAAAGGCCATCCTCTCGAAAAAGCCCATCCAGGTTTTTAATTACGGCAACATGCAGCGGGATTTCACCTATATCGATGACATCATCGAAGGCGTCCACCGCGTGATGAAAAAACTTCCGGCGCCTGATCCCCAATGGTCCGGCAATGCCCCGGACCCTGGAACCTCCTATGCCCCGTACCGAATATACAACATTGGCAATAACCAGCCGGTGGAACTAAAGCGCTTCATCGAGGTGCTGGAGGATCAGTTGGGGATGAGGGCGGAAAAGGATCTGCAGGAGATGCAGCCCGGGGATGTGCCCGCAACCTATGCCAATATCGATGATCTTTACGAAGCGGTGGGATTTAAACCGATGACCCCTATAGAAGAGGGCATCCGCCGGTTTGTCGAGTGGTATAAGAGTTATTACACGAGTTAGGTATTGGGTGTTGGCTGTTAAGTTCTGAGGGTCGCGACAGCCGTCCATCTGTGATCTTGTGGCTTTTGAAAAAATAACCCGCCGTCAACCGGATTCATTTTCTCCGGCCCACGGCAGGCCCGACATGCCGAAGGCAAAAATGTGGGTGATAAGCAGCCACCCCACGCCCAGAATAATAATTCCGGACAGCGGGTAGCCTTCATAGGGTTTGGCAAACTCCTGCATCAGGCTGTTGATAATGGCAATGCCCAGGGCGACCGGCGTGATAAACTTGATGCAGTATTTCCAGAGCTGCAGAACGATGTACTGAAAAATTTTATTCCGTGTACCGGAGAGCCCAAGCCGAGAGACGATATGCATCTTCAGCTGTTCGGTGCGGTAAATCCAGCCCACGATAAACGCTTCAACGATGCCCACAGTTACCAGTCCGTAGTGGTTTAGAAAATGATCCACAATATCCAGCCAAAACAGCCCGGCGTGCGATGTGAACAGAAGAGAGCCGAAAAATCCGATGATGCAGACGGTTGTGACCACTTTTTGCCGGGAGGCGCCGAATTTGTCAATGACCGCCGAGGAAAAGGCCTCGATGATCGAGATGGACGATGAGATGCCGGCAATGGTGAGCAGAAAAAAGAAGAGCATGCCGAAGATCTCTCCAAAAGGAATCAGTGAGATGGCCTTGGGGTAGGCCACAAAGGCCAGACCGATTCCGCTGGTAACGGCCTCTTTGATGGGAATCCCCTGTTTGACCGCCATGTAGCCTAATATGCTGAAAACACCGAGGCCGGCAAACATTTCATAGAAGCTGTTGGAAAAGGCCACGATAATACTGTTTTTGAATATATTGGCATTCTTGGGCAGATAGGAGGCATAGGCGATCATGATACCGAAGCCCAGGGACAGGGAGAAAAAGATCTGGCCGTATGCGGCGATCCAGACATCCAGGTTCAGGATTTTTGAAAATTTCGGCGTCAGATACAGCGAAATGCCTTTTTCCGCGCCTGACAGAAAAAGTGACCAGATGACAATGGTAAGGGTGATCAGAAAAAGAATCGGCATCATGAACTTTACGGCCCGCTCAATGCCTTTTTCAATTCCCTGGTAGGTGATCGACCAGTTGATGAACCAGATAAGCACCACAGCCAGAGCAATCGAAACATTTACGCCGTGGAGGTCCCAGACCCCGGAGGACATTTTGAGAAACGAGTGAAAAAAGAAGTCGTTCGGATCAGGGCCCCACATCTGGGTAAAGGAGAAGCAGAAGAAGTTCGCGCACCAGCCGATGATCACAATGTAATAGGCCACGATCCCGAACATGACGAAGGTCACCGACCACCAGCCGAGCCATTCCCATTTACTGTCGATTTTTGCAAATGCTTTGGGCGAGGAGGCCTTCTTTTTGTGGCCAAGCGCAAACTCGAGCATCAGAATGGGAATCCCGGCAGTGATCAGGGCCACGATATAGGGGAACAAAAAGGCGCCGCCGCCGTTTTCATAGGCGATATACGGAAACCGCCAGATATTGCCCAGGCCTACGGCAGAGCCGATGGCGGCAAACAAAAAACCGAAATTGGACTTCCACTGCGGCCTGTCGACGTTATTCGCCATGTCACCTCCGTTTTAATGGGACAAAAACGTGGGGACCGATCCCTCTTTGATCCGATATACACCAGTATGCCTTCATATCCGAAAAATCTCCAGAGTTCAAACGGAATTCCGCAAAGGGGGTCAATCGCTGGGGCTGTTATCCGCTTTTGTATCGTTTTTTTTATTCCTGAGGGCCGGATCCATCGGATTGCCGAGCATGCCATCCTCATAGCATTTTCTGGCGTACCAGTTCATCTGGCGGTAGACGCCGCGCACGATGCTCACCTCTTTTGCCCTGAGCGGCATACGGGAGAAAAACTGACGGATTTTGTTTATCCAGTAGTCCGGGTTGTCGGGTTTGATATAATCAATACGTATCAGGAGGTCCTTTAGCTGTTCGTACATGCCGTCGAGTTCATAGCGGGTGGCCAGCCGCGGGGCAGACGTCTGGTGATCGGGCAGGCGGGCCTTGAACAGCTCATAGCAGATGATCATTACCGACTGGGCCAGGTTGATAGAAGAAAAGTCGGCAGTAGCAATATTGACCATCGCATGGCAGAGCCGAATGTCCTCATTTGTCAATCCCCGGTCTTCGGGGCCGAAGATGACGGCAACCGAATTTTCTTGTGAGACGTTGATGAGTTTTTCGGCCAATTCAGCCGGATGTCTGATGAGCTGCCGCTGGCTGCCCAGCCGGGCGGTTGTGCCCACCACATAGTTGAAATCCGAAACCGCATGGGCCAAATCGCTGCAGACAACCGCGTGGAGAATAATATCGGATGCCCTATGGGTGGCCAGTGTCATCGCCCGCCTGATGTCGTAATTTTCGGGGTTGACGATGACAAGCCGGTTTAACCCCATGTTTTTCATAGCCCGGGCGGCGGATCCGATGTTTTCCGAATAGCGGGGCTGGTGCAATACGATGCTGATATGGTCAAGGGCGGCTTTATCCGTCATCGGGCCAATTGATAATCAGGTGGTTGTCCGTGTCTCCGGGGCTTTCTCTGTTCGTTCCGGTTGAGAAAAAAATATATCGATCACCGCGTCTAGATTGTCGGTTTCAACAATCCGTGGGTTCACCCCGGCGTTTGCAAAAACATATCCCGGTCCCTTGTGTTTCATATCCGAGTTGACAACCAACTCATCAATGTGGTGGTGGGAGATCAGCCATTCGGCCACTTGTATGCCCTTGCCGTGCGTCTGCCTCAGATAGGGATTTTTTTCAAATGTTTTTCCAAGCATCTGACCCTGGTTTCGATCCAGCGTGAATATCACAAAATAGGGGGCTTCGCCGAAGTGGGAGCTGATCGTTTTCTCTGTGTCCTCCATGGGTACCGCAATGCGTCGATAACGGGAGGCCTCCGGCTCATAGTGAATCATGATCCGCCCGACGTGCGGGACCCGGTCGTGAATTTCATGCTCGATCCGCCTGCTGATGTCGTGGGCTTTTTTCAGGTCCTGGGTCCGTAGGGTAATCGAGGCCTGGATAAAGCGGAATCTGCCCGAATTTCGGCCGACAAGGGATTTAATATGAATCACGGCCGGTTCCTCGCAGATAATCTCCCGGACGGATGCCAGGGTTTTCGAATCCACCGATGCATCCAGGAGCACCCGCATACCGTCGGATAGGAGCCGCCAGCCGGCCATGGCGATAAAAACGAGGACAATGCCTGCTGCCAAATGATCGATCCCCAGGCCAAAGACATTGAAGGTGATGCCGGCATAGTTTAGAAAAACGGATAAGAACACCACCAGGGAGGATAGAACGTCGGCCTGGCGGTGATGGCCCTCTGCAATCAATGTGGGCGATTCGGTTTTTCTTCCCAGGTGCAGGGCGTATTGACCGAACATAAACGTGATAAATGTGGCCAGGGCGATGAGGAGCACAACCCACGGGGAGATATCGGGCGGCGGGGCGCCGGTGTCCATAAAGATCCGGCGGGCAATTTCATAGCCGACAAAAAGGATAAAAAAGGCTACGATGACTGAAATGACGTTTTCAATTTTGTAAAGCCCCAGCGGAAAATTTCTAAACTGTTTGCTCGAGAGCTTCACCCCGACGTATACGGCCACCGAGGCAAAGGCGTCGGTCAGCGAATCTATGGCGCCGGCGGTAACGGCGAGACTTCCGGAAATGACCGCCAGGGCGCCTTTGAGCGCAGCCAGGGCGATGTTTATCAAAAACGCATACAATACCACTTTCTGTATCTGGCGGGTCTCTTTGTCCGTTTCGGCCGAGCGCCTCGTGGCGTCAAGCATCAGAAAATCCCCATCTATCGATCATACCGGTTTTCTTTTGTCCCGTAAAAACCGCCCATACCCTTTTTCTCTTGACCTTTGACCTTGAATTTTCTTTTAACAGAAAAATGCCATTCCGGAAAGGGGGAACCACTGAAATTACATCCCTGATGTTGCCAATTGATGAAAAAATGATACCTGATGGCTTCGTAAAAAGCGATTTATTGCGCTGGCGCACCATTTTTGCAGAAAATAACTCTTAGAAGCCTCCGCATTGTCATTTCGAGCGTTAGCGAGAAATCTTTGACAATCAAGATTCCTCGTCACTTTCGTTTCTCGGAATGACAGCAGCGGAAGCTTCTAAGATAATATTAAACCTAAATTGAGCGTTTCAATTTTTTGAAGGTTTAATTTTTATTTTATTTTTAGGATATTGAATCATTTTTTAAATCAAAAAATTTGAAACCCTCCGGGATTTCCAATTTCACCGCATCTACTGCGTCAAATGATGTCTCGCATAGGCGCCTATCGCTCGACATCATTTTCCTTGTATCTGCGGCAAACTTGAAAATCGCTCAATTTAGGTTAAATATTGTCGAGTTCCTTGGAAGTCCAATATCTGTGTTGAGCTTCCGTCCCTCGAAATTTCACGTACAGCTAAGTACGCTGCATTCCTCGGGATTTTGCGCGCCCCCGGATCTTAACTGGGGCTTGAACTTTTTTTTTGCCATCCCAAATTGACTTTTTACGAAATTGTCAAATTTTTAAAGCTAGAATTGATCGAAGTCCTTCAAAATAATAGAAAAAACAAAAAGTTTAAAGATTTGAAACGCTCGGTTTAGGTGATAGACTTTGGTGGCGATGCGGATTTTTGTTACATGCCATGCCGGCTATCGTGGCGAAGAGACGCCACGGGCCATGCGGATAGACGGTCGAGAGGTTAAGGTTCGCCGGGTGAAAGCCAGGTGGCGGACGCCGGATTGCCGCTATTTTGAAGTACTGGGCGAGGACGGTCGCACCTATCGTCTGTGCCATGACGGCGGCCATTGGCATCTCCTATAGCGAAATCCGTTGAGGGGGCGCTTTCAGGAAAGGACTCAATTCTCCGCTGGCGCCGTTTTCGCGTGGCTTTTTCCAATAATTTCTTTTACCTCATTCTTGCTCAGGGTTTCACGATCCAGAAGCGCCTGCGCCAGCGAATCAAGCTCCTGTTTGTGGTTGTTTAGGACATCGATCGCTTTGCTCAGGCACTCGGAGACCAGGCGTCTGACTTCGTCGTCGATAATTTTTGCGGTCTCTTCACTGAAATCCTTCTGGGAGCCGAGTTCCCTTCCCAAGAACGGATGGGATGAGCCATACTGGAATGCCACAGAGCCCACTTTGTCGCTCATGCCCCACTGGGTGACCATGCGGCGGGCGATTTCCGTCGCTTTTTGCAGGTCATCGCCGGCGCCGGTCGTCGAATCCGAAAACTGAACCTGTTCAGCTGCACGGCCGCCCAACATAACGGTGATTCTATCCAGGAGGTAGCCCCGGGTCAGGTTGAAGCGGTCCTCCTCCGGTATCTGCTCGGTGGCGCCGAGGGCTCTGCCGCGGGGAATAATGGTGACTTTCTCCAGCGGATCGGCGCCGGGAAGGAGCATGGACATCATGGCATGGCCGGACTCGTGATAGGCGATAACCTCTTTTTCCTCTTCGTTGATAAGGTCTTCGCGTTCAATCCCCATTAAAATCTTATCCCGGGCCTGGTCGAAGTCTTCGGCCTCGACCTTTTCCTTGCCTTTTCGGGCGGCCAGAAGGGCGGCTTCATTGACCAGGTTCTGCAGCTCCGCGCCCGAGAATCCCACGGTCCGGTTGGCCACCACCTCGAGCGCCACATCATCGCCGACGGTGACATGCTTGGTATGGACTTTCAGTATCGATATCCGGGCATTTTTCTGCGGCAGTTCCAGGGTGACCTGGCGGTCGAATCGGCCGGGCCGGGTGAGGGCAGGGTCCAGGACATCCGGTCGGTTGGTGGCCGCCATGACGACGACGGACTCCTGGGGGGAGAAGCCGTCCATTTCATTTAAGATCTGGTTCAACGTCTGCTCCCGCTCATCGTGGCCGCCGCCCACGCCGGTGCCCCGTACACGGCCGATGGAGTCGATCTCATCGATGAATATAATGGCCGGCGACTCCTTTTTGGCGTTGTCGAACATATCGCGCACCCTGGAGGCGCCGACGCCCACGAACATTTCGATAAACTCCGAGCCGCTGATGGAAAAAAACGGCACATCGGCTTCCCCGGCGACCGCCCGGGCCATAAGGGTTTTTCCGGTGCCCGGCGGGCCGACCAGAAGTACGCCTTTGGGGAGCTTTCCGCCCAGGGAGCGATACTGGTCCGGGTTTTTCAAAAACCCGATGATTTCCTGCAGCTCCTTCTTGGTATTCTCGAGGCCCGCCACGTCCTCGAACTGGATGTCGCTCATGGACTTTTCAAACTGCTTGGCCTTGGATTTTCCGAATCCGAAAATGCCGCCGCCGGGTCCGCCGCCCATACGATCCTGAAATTTTTTTGAAAAATAGAAAAAGGCGCCGATAATGACGACCCATGGCAGGATGGCGATCAATAGATTGACAAACCATGACTGTTTGGTTGATTTCGCATGTATCGTGACATCTTTCTTCTCCAGAAGATCGATCAGTTCGGGGTCCTGCATGGAGGGGGCGATGGTTTCAAACGGCATGGCCTTACCCGGCCCCCGCCTTCTGTTGTCGGCCGCCTCGCCTCCGCCTGATTTGTACCTACCCGTTATTTGGTGGCCCTGCATGGTCACCTCAGCCACTTCGCCCTGGCGCACTTTATTTTTGAACTGGCTATACGGTATGGTATTGACCTGGGGGTTAAATAGCGTCTGGGTGACGTATAAAACAGCCATTAACAAAACAGCGAACCAAAGCAGTCTGACCCATTTCGGCTGCAGGTCCTGCTGAAACTGGGGCTGCTGTCCCTGCTGTCCACCGTCGGATGGATTCGACTGTTGTTGATTTGCCATGCAAAAAACTCCTTGTATGGTTTCAATTTTCCTGTTGTCATATTATTATGGAGAGGTGAGCGGCATTCATGCCATGTCAACCCATTCCTATTTGATATATTAATCTAACAATGAACGCCAAAATTTTCAAATCAATGCATATGCCAGCGGTCGTCGTTTCGAATCCCGGGGACAGGCTATCTATAGATGGTTTTTACCCGCAGGCCGGGACCGCTTGGCGGCGGCGTAGGAGGCTATGATGCCAACCGATCGGCCCGGCGGGTATCGTTTGAACGATGCGGTGGAGGTTCCGCCGGATTGGCAGCGACTGGACCCCTCCGGCATGTCCGGACTTATCATGCTGGTTGGCGATTCGGATACGGGCAAGACAACCCTTTTCCGCTATCTTGTCGACCGGCTCTCGGCGATGCATAGGCAGGTTTTTGTCGTGGATGCCGATCCCGGCCAGGGACGACTGGGGCCGCCTACAATGATCAGCCTCGCCGTCGTCGAAGCATCCGGCGCGCGTCATGTGACCCGGCATATCCGGCATCGATTCGTCGGGTCCACATCGCCGAGCGCCCATATGCTGCAGGTTCTAACCGGCTGCGCCCGTTTGGTCGAGAAAGCGAGGGGGATCGGCGCCGGGCCGATCGTGATGGACACCTCCGGCCTGATAGATCCGCAAAAAGGCGGTCTGCGGTTGAAATTCGCCAAGGTTGATCTGCTGCGGCCGTCCGTTTTGATCGGATTGCAGCGCGGGCGGGAGCTGGAAAATTTGTTGGCAACGCTTCGTATCGGCCAACAGACGTCGATTATCGAAATAAAATGCGCATCCGCCGTTCGAAGACGGCAATTCGATGAGCGGCAAAGCTTTCGGGAAGAAAGTTTTCGTCAATATTTCAAAAATGCGGCGCCGCAGACCTTCTTCTGGCCGCGCTACGGCGTATTTCCATACCCGCGATTTTGTATGAACGGCTTGCTGGGGTTTGCGGATGAGGCCGGCTTCGCGCTCGGATTGGGGATAGTCAAAAAAATTGAGGCTTGCTCGAAGACCATTTCGGTGTTAACGCCGCTCACCGAAGAAGCCCAATCCCGGATAAGGGGGATCCAGCTGGGCGATGTGGCGCTTGACCCGTCAACTTTCAAGCATTCCTTGCGCCATCCGCGGCCGGCAGGGCCTAATCAATGCCGTACTCGGCCTTGATAAACCGCATGAATGCATCGCAAAGGGGCGAGGGGGTCCGGTCACGGTGCGTGGTAAGATAAAAATAGCGGGAAAGGTCCAGTCCGTTTACTGTCAGGGCCTTCAATCTGCCGGCATCCAACTCATCGGCCACGGCAATCGGTGAGAGTATGGAGACGCCCACCCCGTTTTTAATGCCCTGGATGACCGATGCCGTGCTTCCGAATTCCGCCACCGTATTTAATGCCTGCGGGTTTTTCCCGATTTTGGCGAGGCTTTTCTGCAGGGACGTCAATGTTCCGGATCCCTTCTCACGCATGATAAACGGCTCATCAAAGAGCTGATCCGGTTCAATATGCGTCTTATTGGCCCATTTGGGCTCTGCCGGCACAATCAGGCGCATGTCATCTTGGACGAGCTTTGTTTGGGAGATCCGCTTGCGCTCGGTTTGCGCGCCGACAATGCCCAACTCCAGCCGGTATTCAAGGATATCAAGAATAATCTGCTCCGTGTCCCCGCTGTTCAAAGAGATCTGCACATTTTCGTATTGTTCGAGGAAGCTGCCGATCAATTTGGGCAGGATATAGCCGGCCGGGATGGTGCTGCCGCCGATCGTCAACCGCCCCCGTATGTTGCCAAGGAATTCGGTCATGGCCGTTTCAGCCTCCTCATACAGGCTCAGCAGCTGGGTGGTATAGGCATATAGCAGCTCCCCGGCTTTTGTCGGAACCGTCGATTTGCCGATACGATCCACCAGCTGACAGTTGAAATGGCCTTCGAGCTCTTTGATATGGCTGCTCACCGTTGGTTGGGTAAGGTTGATGGCCCTAGCGGCGCTGGAAAAGCCCTTGGTGTCGACGATTTTTTTAAATATGCTTAGATGCCATAGGTCCATGGTACCCCACAAATTTTTACCTAAATTGAGCGTTTCAATTTTTTGAAGATTTAATTTTTATTTTATTTTTAGGATATTGGATCATTTTTTAAATCAAAAAATTTGAAACCCTCCGGGATTTCCAATTTCACCGCATCTACTGCGTCAAATGATGTCTCGCATAGGCGCCTATCGCTCGGCATCATTTTCCTTGTATCTGCGGCAAACTTGAAAATCGCTCAATTTAGGTTTTACCTAAATTGAGCGTTTCAATTTAGGTTTTAATTATACCGGATATGCGGTGCTGATGGCGCCATCAATCTTTTAAATGGGCGGCGTCTATTTAATTGAAAATATCAATTTGTATGATCTTAATAAACAATATAGTATCTCCATCCTAAAAGGCAACAGACAAATACAGGAGATGCGATGAATGCTATTGATGCGAGGCGACAGGCCTGCCCGACGCCGGTTTTAGATGGCAAAGAAAAAAGTTCAAGCCCCAGTTAAGATCCGGGGGCGCGCAAAATCGGGAGGAATGCAGCGTACATAGGAGTACGTGAAATTCCGGGGGACGGAAGCGCAACACAGATATTGGACTTCCAAGGAACTCGACAATATTTAATATTATCTTAGAAGCTTCCGCTGCTGTCATTGCGAGAAACGAAAGTGACGAGGAATCTTGATTGTTAAAGATTTCTCGCTACCGCTCGAAATGACAATGCGGACGCTTTTCAGAGTTACTTTAAATCGCTTTTTACGAAGCCATCAATCAACGAAACGGGCGATGAACTGTGGCGTCTCGTGCTTGTCAACAACGGGGTCAAGCTTGCGGTTATAGATTCAGAGGTCCTGGATGTTCTGAAAAGGCTCGAGTCAGAGGGTATCCATATCATGGTTTGCGGTACGTGCCTGGGCCATTTTGATCTGCTTGACCAGAAACGGGTGGGGGAAACGACCAACATGCTCGATATTGTAACGGCCATGCAGCTGGCTGTTAAGGTTATCAACATTTGAGGCGACCGTATCGGACGGGGCCTATTTCTTCTTCTTCATGGCGATGCGCTCTTTGCGGAGCTCCTCAAGCAATGCGCTGAGGCGCCAGCTTTCGGAATAGGGCGTCAGCGTCGCCCATAACGGGACCGGAAGATCATTCTTCCGATAAGCGGAAAGCGTTTTGTGGAGTTCCTCTTCAGTAATGCCGGATAAAATAATGGCCCGCTCCAAACCGGAGTCCACGTCTTGCCCCGATCGATCCGGGCGCGCTATCAGGTCTTTGAGCAAAGCCCCGCTATCGGATTCTGTGGCAAAACTTACGCAGAGATCCGTCAGTTGGATGCGTTTCAGAAATGCCATCAGGGCTTTCTGCTCTGTAGCTGAAAATCCGCAGACCAGGGCGGCTCGCGGACCATATAGGGTTTTGGCCGATTTTCCGACTTTTTTAAATGTCCCTTCCCCCATTGCGCCCTCCGAAACTCTATTTGACGGTATGGTTATTTGATGATTGTGGCCTGTAATTTTTTTTACTATCATATCTATTTTAATTTTTAAATACGGATGGAGGCCCCTGCATGGAAAAACAGCGGTTAACCCGGCAGATTGAATTTATCCTGACTGTTGACCGGCTCAAAACCGTAAACCGCCGGACCTATTTGACAGACACGAGTCGTTTCGAGAATTCCGCCGAACATTCCTGGCATATTGCGTTGATGGCCTTGGTCCTGGCCGAGCATTCGAATACCCCCGATGTCAATATGCTTCGTGTAATCAAGATGCTCCTGATCCATGATCTGGTAGAAATTGACGCAGGCGATACCTTCGCCTATGACCGAAAGGCAAGGCAGGATAAGCAGCAGCGGGAGCAGGCGGCGGCGGACCGGATCTTTAACCTGCTGCCCCCGGACCAGGCGTCTCATTTTCGTGGGCTTTGGGATGAATTCGAGGCGAGGCAGACACCGGAGGCCTGTTTTGCCTCGGCACTTGACCGCCTCCAACCCCTGCTTCACAATCTTTATACCAGGGGCAAGTCCTGGCAGGAGCACGGCGTAAAAAAAGACCAGGTCGTGGATTTGAACCGCCATATGGCGGACGGCGCCTCAGCCCTCTGGGACTTTGCCGATGCATGGATTGAAAAGGCGGTAGAGCAGGGGGATTTGGCGGAATAGCCGGTATTAAGGGGTTTGATCTTCATTGCAATGACCAAAACTTAAAACAATGGGACATTCGACAAAAGAGGGGGGGATTGGGATTTAACCTTTAACCTTTAACCTTTAACCTTTTTTAGTAGAGGAAACCGCCCATGAAAACCAAAATCACCGAACTCTTCGGTATCGAATACCCAATCCAGTGCGGCGGCATGCTCTGGATCGCGACGCCTGAGCTGGCTGCCGCCATCAGCAATACGGGCGCCATGGGAAATCTTACATCCGGCAACTATGATTCCGCCGAGGATTTGCGGGCGGCGATTCAAAAAACCAAGCATTTAACAGACAAACCCTTTATCGTCAATATTACCACTATGCCCTCGATTCGTCTACCGACCCATCTTTTGCAGGATTTTTTCAGGATATGCTGCGAAGAGAAAGTCTCGGCCATTGAGATTGCCGGGGCGCCGGTCGACACGTTTCTGGGCCGGGAGTTCCTTCCTATGGCCAAAGATGCCGGCGTTAAGGTGCTACATAAAGTCGGAACCGTTAAGCATGCGGTGCATGCCGAAAAAGTCGGTTATGACGCCGTTACCATCGCCGGTTTCGAAGAGGGCGGATTTCCGCATAAGGACAATATCTCCACAATGGTGCTTGTCCCCAAGGCAAAGGAGGCGGTTGATCTCCCCATACTTGCGGCCGGCGGCATGGCCGATGGCAGAAGCCTCGCGGCCGCCATAGCGCTGGGTGCAGACGGCATTATGATGGCCACACGGTTTTTGGCCACCCGGGAGAGCGCCGTACATCCGAATATTTACCAAGTGCTCGTTGAAAAAACCGAAGCTGACACGGTTTTGCAGCTTCAGTCCCTGTTTGCGGGCTTTGGCCTTCAGATCCGGGCGCTGCAGAACGAAATCATGGAGAAAGTCGCCGAAATTGAGGCGGCCGGTGGCGACCTGGGGGAGTTGCTGCCCCTTATATCAGGGGAGCGTGCCAGACAGGTATGGAAAGACGGCAATACAGAGGCGGCCATGCTTACCATAGGGCAGTCAGTGGGTCGAATCCATGACATTCCGACGGTTGCCGAACTGGTGGAGCGCATGGTTACAGACGCAAAAGAATTCCTTGAATCAGGGCTTCAAGCCTTCAGCTAGAGGCGATACCGTATTGTTAGAGGCTTATCCATATTCTTCAAAATCCGCCTGGTTTATTCTGCAAACCCGGTGCCCCGTCTCCGGTCTGCCCATCACCCACCCCCTGCGGTTTGTCTGCCGGCTTCCCGGATCCAATTTTTCAATGGATATGGCGACACTGGGCAACCGGATCATTCTTGTTAAAGCCGCCGGCTATATGCGCTCTGTTGACGAGGATGAATTCCTGGCTTGTTTTGAAGACTATCGGATCAGGCATTTTCCGGAAGATACGAAACTGATTGCGGTGGAGGATTTTTCTGGAATCCAGGGAGCGGCGGCCGAAGCGCGGAAAAAGTATGTCGCCTATTTCAAGGAAAGTGATTTTTTAATCGGCGGCATTATTTATCACCTATCCCCCCTGTTTAAAATCAGCTTCAACCTGGCCAAGCGGCTTCAGATTTACGGTAAAGACATGTATGCTGAGGACTCCTATGCCAAAGCGGTTTACAGGGCCATCAGGCTCATCAACCAAAGCAGCGTCGAGCCGATTCATTATCCCCCCCGCGCGGGTTCGCCTTCCAGATCGCTGCTGGTCGCCGGCGGGCAATATTTAAAGCCCTGGTTTACTCGATTTCAATCCCAATTGGGACGATTTAAGCTAAACTGGCTTTCCTTTTTGAATCCATCGTTGACAAAGCAATACGCCAACGCTCTACTTAAATACATCGAATCGATTAACTGGCAAAAGGACGGGGGGGTGACGGAAGCATCCACCCAATATATGGACCCATCGATCAGGCAGGTGTTTGACGCCATCGGGTTCATCAAATCAGAGGTTGACCGGTTGATCCATGAGCGTCTGGGGGCAGAGCAGGAGCTTTTGGCCTATCAGGAAAAGCTAAAAGGCCTCTCGATCCAGCTGTCTGCGACCCAGGAGACCGAACGCCGAAAATTGGCCTCCCAGCTTCACGATACCGTCAGTCAGGAGCTTTTCGTGGCGCAGCTGCAGCTAAATACCTTGGCCAAGAAGATAGATGACGAAGCACAGGCATCGGAAATCAGTCGAATTCGGGATCAGCTCCGGAAAATTATCAAGGATACGAAATCCCTGACATTTGACCTAAGCCCCCCAGTTTTATATGATTTTGGCCTTAAAGAGGCGCTCGACTCCCTTGCCGCCTCGATCGAACAAGAATTTGGGGTTGCCATCCACACGAGTTTTAATGGGGACACGGATAAACTGGGAAACGAAATCAAAACCATCCTGTACCGGAGCATCGACGAATTGTTCCATAATACGTTGAAACATGCCGGGGCTAATAATATATTTATTGCTGTCAATCACCAGGAGGGCTGGTTAGTAGTGGATTTTAAGGATGACGGCTCAGGTTTTGATATAGATCAGGCGGGGGCGGATTCGAGGCGATATCAAGGATTCGGATTTTTTGATATTCGCGAGAAAATGAATCACTTGGGCGGCAACCTGGAAATAGACGCCGCTGTGGGGTCAGGGACACATGTCAAAATGACCCTGCCGTCGGCATGCGGATCCACGGACGCTCTTCATCAGAGTACCGGATAGGGAAAACGAGGCTTCTTACTTTTTAACATATGTCACCCCATACGATTTTTAAAAGCACATGGTTTATGAAAACCGGCTATTGCAGGGTATCCGGTCTGCCGGTCACCCACCCCGAGGCTTTTATCAGCCAGGATCCGGACAGTAGCTACAGGGTGGCAACGGCGAAACTCGGCGATCGCATCCTGCTCGTCAAGGCAACGGGTTATGTGCGCTCAGGGGACATGTCTGAGGCCATCAATTTTATAGATGCCTATTGTCGCCGGCATTTCGAATCTTTCAAAAACCTGGTGCTAATTGAGGATTATACCGATGTTGAGGGGGCTGAAGCCGGCGCCAGGAAGCAATATTTTAGATATTACAAGGATCATGGACTTTTTATCGCCGGCATCATTTTTAATCTGCCGAGGCTTTTTAAAATCAGTTATAATCTGGCCAAACGCCTTCAGTTTTTTAGGGAGCCGGTCTATGCGGTCGATAATTATTCCCAGGCTATTGATACGGCCCTGCAGATCATAAGACAGACGGACCCCCATGAGGAGCAGCACCCCGATATAAATTCGCTTTCGGTGGCCATACCGAACCGCTTCTTTCTGTATTCGGGCGTTCAGGACTTTTTGGGCGCGGCGGCCTCAGGCCTCAGAAAACGGTTTATGCGATATTTTCTAAGCCTCGGCAGTCGGTTCAATAAACGGTTCGCCCGCTATACTGCCGAGTTGCTGCTGGACTATATCGAATCCATTGATTGGCAAAAAGAGGGGGGAGAGTCTTCACTACCCGTAAAATACGGGGATGAATCCATAAACAGGGTTTTCGAAGCGATCAGTTATATCAAGCACGAAATCGATCGGCTGATCGATGAGCAAATGGCGGCGGATCATGAGCTCAAGAAAAGTGAAGCCCGATACCGGCAGCTGGTTGAACATGCCAAGGCCGGAATTTTGTGGTTCAATCGTGATACCGGTCATTTGGAGAGCTTTAATGATGTATTGTTCGATATCACCGGTTATACCCGTTCAGAAATCACCTCCATGTCCGTCCTTGACTTGCTGAACCCGGAGAGTCAGGAAGTTTATAAACAGCGTTATGAGCGGCTGCTGGCCGGGGAAACCCTCTCCCCGGATGTCGTCTATCAGCTGGTTACCAAGAGCGGCGATATCCGATGGGTCTTAATCAATACCAGCCGGCCGTTTCTGGATGGCAAGCCGGATACGGTCCATGTCGTTTTAAGTGATATTACGGAATTAAAGCGGATCGAGAACCAATTGCGGGAGTATCAGTCAAAGCTGAAATCCCTGTCGATTCAGTTGTCAAAAACCCAGGAGGACGAACGACGGATGTTGGCCTCCAGGCTCCATGACGGCGTCAGCCAGGAACTTTTTGCGGCCCATCTCCAGTTGAATACATTTGAGAAAAAGCTCGGGGACGCTACCTATAGCCTGGAGATCAGACACATCAGGGATCAGATCCAGAAGGTGATCAAAGAAACAAAGACGCTAACCTTTGATCTGAGCCCGCCGGTTCTATATGACTTCGGTCTTCAGGAGGCCCTGGAATCTTTGGCGGCAACGACAGAAGAGAAGTATGGCATTCTGATCAGGCGTTGGTACTCAGGCGACCTGGACAAAGTCGGCGATGAGATCAAAATTATCATATACCGTATTATCAGTGAACTGCTGCAGAACACGGTAAAGCATTCGGGGGCCCGCCAAATCAGGATCAGCTTGAACCATTCGGAGCCGTTGATGACCGTGGATTTTGAAGACGACGGCATCGGTTTTGATTCCGAAGGGATACATGCCGACGCTTCCGGCTATGAAGGGTTTGGAATTTTTGATATCCGGGAAAAAATAACCCATTTGGGCGGGAATATAGTGATTGATTCATCCCCGGAAAGGGGTACGGCCATCATGATGGAGGTGCCGGTGCCGATGGAGAATCTTGATAGTCAACAGGCTGCCGGCCAGTAGCCGGTTATACCCGTTATCCATTTACCGATTGCCATAAAAGCTCGATGATTGGTTTCATGAATGGCATCCGGTTTTCCTGCCTTAGCCGATCCAAATCGGCTTTTTCTCGTGAATTACGAATCTTGGCGGCTTCTTTTTCCACGGCGGCCCCAATCTGGTTTTCATCAATCGCCTCCCTGAAAATACAGGAGAGACTGACGCGTAAAATACTGGAGCGTTTCAGTCCCAGGTTATCCAGCGCGTCTCTGAATTGCCGGGAATCTATTCGGCTAAGGTGTCCTATGGCTTCGTGGCATAGCCCTTCTGCCGTCAGGGGTTGGGTAATTTCCACTCTTGCCGAGGAAATCAGTGAGTTTAAAATTTTGTATCCGGTAAAGTCGTCAAACCCGCTTCTGTCGAAGACTTGGCGAACCGTGGAGTTCCCGTCGATCATGGATAGGAATCGCCATTCATCGGCGTTTAGTTTAATCTCTTCGTTTCCCTCCGTGTTCCCGGCGATTTGCAATAGGGCATCCTCGCTGGGGATCTGTTTTTTTAAAATTTCAACCTCGTCAATCCTGCGGGAGGCTTCCAAAAGGATATTCATGGTATCTAGCTTGTTGCCGACAACCCCCTTCAGGTTGAGATCCATGTCATGGTATTCAAATTCGCCGGTTTCCCAGAGAAAAACATTATAAACCGTGTTTTCGGCCTGTTTCAGAAGAAACGCGTTGAGTCTCTCAAGTGAAATATAGCCTTCCTTCACAAGAGTTTTGCCCAATCCGTGGCTATGCTTCCGGCTAAGCGCCAGGGATCTGTCAAGGACCTGCTGGGATATGATGCCGCTATTTTTCAGGAGTTCCCCTAACCGGTTGGCCTTTTGGGTTTCAGTGGCGAATACGATGTCGCCCTCATGGAGAAATATCTGTACTTCGTTGGATTCGTTTTTTATGCTTAGCTTGCCCGTTTTCCGGTCATAGTTAAGCATTTGTAAAAGGGAAGACATGTAAAAGGTTTCCAAATTGCCTTTTATGGGCATAGTGGCTCCGTAGCGATCTATTGGAAGTCCAATATCTGTGTGGCGCTGCATTCCTCGGGATTTTGCGCGCCTTGATCCCGAACTTTTTACTTTGCCATCCTAAAATCGCTTTTTAAGAGATTGTCAATTTTTTAGTTTTTTTAACCAAGGACCTAACGCTCCTTAGCAGATCAGGAAGTAAAAACAACTATTTTTACAATAGCTAATTATTTTTTAAAAATCAACCGCACGAATAGGGGCGCCGGGGGATCAGGTAACGGCGGATCCGTTTTGAACCGCATCCGGATAATACGATAACGATACAAATGGGTTGTTTTAAGGAAAAATTTCTATCATATTTATTTTGCGTCCGGCTATCGCCGGAATTAGATATCCAAGGGCCTGGGGGCTAGGGCAAAAATCGCAAAAGGAGCGGCTTCTTATGAGAAAAAAAATTTTAATCGCCGTGGATCAATCGATTCATGCCAAACAAGCGATGAAGTATGCCGCCAAAATTGGCGGCGTAATTGATGGTATGGATTTCGTGCTGTTTCACGTGCAGCCCATGATTTCACAGTACCTCATTGAGGAATCTCTCACCAAGCCAAAGACCAGAGCCCAGCTGGAAAAGATAAACAATAAGAACCGCGAGGCGGCGGACGCGCTTTTGGAAAACTGCAAAATGCAATTAACGCAAATGGGAATTGATGCGGCCTCTATTGAACTGAAGACGGCCCCCCGGGATTCGGGGGTTGCCGACGATATCCTTAATATGGTGGAAACCGGCGCCTATGATGCCGTCTTGATCGGTCGGCGCGGCCTATCGTCGCTTCAGGAGCTATTCATCGGCAGCGTGACGACGAATTTGATCTCCCATTCAAGACAAATTCCGGTCTGGGTGGTTGACGGGGAGGTTGATTCAGACAATCTGCTGATCGCTGTGGATGGATCGGTGAATTCCCTTCGGGCCGTTGACCATGCGGCGTTTATACTCTCGACCTGTCCTCGGATAAAGTTGGCGTTGTTGCATGTCCCGCCTCGGCTAGGTGATTTTTGCGAGATTGATATCGGCGATATCGATGCAGACGGCCTCAAACAGTCCATTAAAAGCGCCAACCAGAGATGTATTACCGATTTTCAGGCTCAGGCATTTAATATGCTTAAGGAAGCCGGCATCAGTGAATCGCAGATCAATTTCCGGCAAATTGAGAGACGGATGTTTCCGGCAAAAGCGATTGTTGAAGAAATTCAGACGAAAGACTATGGCACCCTCGTGATTGGCAGGCAAGGCATGAGTGCCAGTAAATTCATGGGGCGGGTTGCCGGCGCCGTTGTTCAGAAAATAAATAACCGCGCTGTTTGGATTGTCCCCTGATCATATTTTTTTTCGAACAGCCAAAACAGTTATCAAGATCAGACAAATAGTGAGAATGCTATGAATCTCTTAAAATTGTTTGAAAGGGCTGTAATTTTTGCCTTGATTGCAATGATGGTCATCGTGGTGCTTATATCCACCATTGAGCTTGTGTTTATTATCGTAATAGACATTTTCAAACCCCCGCTTTACTGGTTGGGCATTGAGCAGTTATTTGAAATATTCGGGTTTTTTCTTCTGCTATTGATCGGCGTGGAATTGCTCGAAACCATTAAGGCCTATCTATCAGAGGCGATCGTCCATTCGGAAATCGTTTTGGAGGTTGCGCTGATTGCGATTGCCCGTAAGGTGATCACTTTGGATTTAAAATCATACAACAGCCTGACCTTAGTTGGAATTGCCGCTTTGATCATATCGATCGCTATCGGGTTTTACCTGATCAAGCGGTGTTATTTGTGCAGGAAATCTTAACCCATTAATAAAGGTGATCTATTTTTTTTATGTTAAAAAGTGTGTCTATTGAAGCGCATTTATGTTAAAAATCGTCAGTAAACACAAGGCACAAGAGGCATCATGAATTTAAAACACCTGTCAGACAAAATGGGTTTGGATGAAAATGAATATATCGATCTTCTCTATTTATTTATTGATACCGCTACGGCTGATCTGGTAAACCTTAAAACGGCTGTTTCAAATGAATATATGAATAAGGCGGCAGGGATCGCCCATTCTTTAAAGGGGGCTGCCCTGAATATGGGACTTACAGACTTCTTTGAAACTGCAGCGACAATAGAAGCGGAAATCCATCGCGGTCCGCGGGCGGATGTTGGTCAATTGATCCATAGGTTAACCGAACTTTTGGCGGATCTTACCCGGATGGTTTAATGACGGTTATCGGATAAAAGGAAAAAATGCTGAAAATACTTGTGGTTGATAATCATCCCTTGATACTCAAGTTCATGTCCGGCCTGCTGCGTAAAAAAGGCCATGAAGTATTGACCGCATCGGATGGCATTTCAGCCATTGATATGTTAAAAACGCATCATCCCGATGTTTTTTTTATTGACTTGATCATGCCCCATATCGGCGGCGAGCAATTATGCCGCATCATCCGTAGTCTTCCCGATTTTAATAGCGCCTTCCTTGTGGTTATTTCCGCTATTGCTGCTGAGGAGAAACAACGGATTGATGGTTGCCTTGCTGATGCGGTGATCGCCAAGGGGCCGTTTGATAAAATGTCCGCCCATGTGCTGCGCGTTATAGATGATTTTGAATCAGGCCGCGTGGATCACTTGAAAGGAAAGATTCTGGGGCTTGATGAGATTTATGAACGCGAAATTACCAAGGAACTCCTGGCAGCCAAAAAACACTATGAGGTCACGTTAAATCATATTTCCGAGGGGTTCCTCGAACTGATAGAGAAAAACCGGATCGTATATGCCAACCATACGGCCATTTCAATCCTTGATACGTTCGAAGAAGAGATCCTTTCCTCGAATTTCATGGAGTTATTCCAGCCTGAAGACCAAAAGCGGGTGGCTGAATGTATAGAGGCAACCGGAAAGCTTCAAAAGGCGGTTTCTTTGGGTGAACCGGCGGACATTAACAAAAAGACGGTTGAGTTCAAATTCATTCCCTTGAAAGATGAGGACCAGCATTCCATCGTTGCCATTCTAACGGATGTCACGCATCAGAAACATCTTGAAGCGCAGCTCCAGCGGGCGCAAAAAATGGAAGCCATCGGGACATTGGCCGGCGGCGTAGCGCATGATTTAAACAATATACTCTCCGGCATCGTCAGCTACCCGGAGCTTTTGCTGATGCAAATTCCCGAAGACAGTGATCTGCGAGCCCCCCTCCAGACAATGTGGGATTCGGGAAGAAAAGCGGTGACCATTGTTCAGGATCTGTTGACCCTGGCAAGAAGGGGGGTCGAAACGATGGAGGCGGTAAACCTGAATACCATCATCGACCAATATATGCGAAGCCCCGAATATCAAAAATTGCAGTCCTATCATCCCATGGTTGAAATAAGAACCGAGCTTTGTGAGGACCTGATGAACATTATGGGCTCACCGGTCCACCTGTCAAAGACTGTGATGAATCTGTTGTCAAACGCCGTGGAAGCCGTGGATAACAAGGGAGAGGTATACATTAAAACCGATAATTGTTATGTCGACCGGCCGATTAACGGTTATGAAACCGTTGCGGAGGGCGAATATATCCTAATGAAAATTGCCGATACCGGCTCGGGGATTTCTGCTGCCGATCTGGAGCATATATTTGAACCGTTTTATACCAAAAAAAAGATGGGCAGGAGCGGGACCGGTTTAGGAATGGCGGTTGTCTGGGGGGCGGTGAAGGATCATAAAGGCTATATCGATATTCAAAGCTCAATCGGTGAAGGCACTACCGTAGTCTTGTATTTTCCGGCTACCCGGAGGCGCTTTGACGAGAAAAATGTCTTGCCGGTCGAGGATTATATGGGCAACGGCGAAACGATTTTGGTCGTTGATGATGTAAAAGAGCAGCGGGAGATTACCTGCAGCATGTTGTCCACCCTTGGCTATATTGTCGAAACGGTTCCCAGCGGAGAGGCGGCCGTCGAATTTCTCTCCCGTATCGCGCTCGATCTGATCGTTCTGGATATGATCATGGATCCGGGTATGGACGGACTGGATACGTATCAAAAGATAGTAGAGGGCAATCCCCGGCAAAAGGCAATCATTGTCAGCGGATTTTCCGAAACCGACCGGATATTTGAGGCCCAGAGGCTCGGTGCCGGCGCCTACCTCAGAAAACCGTTTACCCTGGATAAGCTTGGACAGGCGATAAAAAAAGAGCTCAAAGGGCCAAAACCTTAGCCTACCGTTTCGTATCCCAGCGGCCCCATCCGTCCCAAACGCACCTATCTTTTCCTGCGATCGCGGGTTTCAATATGCGTTTCGCAATCGGCGGTTGATCTCAAGCTTCTCAAGCGCCATCCGGATCACCGGCGCGGTCGTCTCCGTTTCTTTGAAATGGCTGTCAAAAAAGGCTTCTACCGACGCCGTCGGATACAGTCCGCATATCGGGACAATCGCGCCGATGATGCGTTCATGGATCAGGGGGTGAATTTTTTTCAGATACCGGCAGTTTTGAGTATACCAGTCCCACATCAGCGGTATGGCATAAGGATTCCCCGCCATCTGGGCCACCGGCACGAATTTGTTCCGATCCGGGGTATGGGTCAGAATGTAGTCCAGCGCCTTCTCTATCTGTTCGGTATCCTTGAAACAGCCCATGGCGGTCAGGAGATTAATTTTTTCCTGTTCGCTGGATGCGGAGGCGGCCATTTGACGCCTTAGCCATTCATAGGCGGCCTCACCTTCTGCACAGGCGCCGATCTGCATGATGGGCCGACGGAGGTCCGGATGCAGCTTTTCGCCGCTGATCAATCTTTTAAACTGTTTGCTGCCCGCCGCTACTATCTCTTGAACATCTAAGAAGGCGGCCAGGCGAAGGACTTGACTTCTAAGCCGATGTATACCGTGCGGTTCATCGCCTTCCGGCAGGATGCCCATCCTGTTTATCGTTTCGTTTAGCCAGTTGCGGGCTTTATCCGAAATTTTATTGCGGACGGGAGGATTCAGCAAAAGGAAGAGTTCAAAGAGGTGGTCGAACAGGGCTGACAGGACAAGGGGGGAATCCTCCGCCGCATATTCGTCGAGAAGCCGAAGATATTGATCCACTTTGTATTGACGGGCTTTTACCATTGAATAGGCGTCGTTTTCAATCCCCCAGCGGTCGATTCTAGAGAGCTTTTTCCGCCGTATGAGACGGCAGAGCGCGTCAAAATTTACCGGGTCGTCGTAGACGACCCGGTAAAACCCGGTTTGTTGATCGTTTACCTTGTAGGCGGCCGCGTCCGGATCAATATCGATCGCCATCTCGGGGGTGTCCATCATTTCAGTAATAACGCGTGAATTGCCCTGTGCGTCAAAAATTCGGATCAAGAGCGGAATCGGCCAGACGGCATCCGAGTCCGAGTCGAGATAGGTGAATCGTTTCTGATGCAGTATCAGCCTATCATCGCACCGGTTGGCAGTCACAAGGGGGTGGCCGGGCGTTGAAACCCAGGCCAGCATCATCCGGGATATCGGCCGGCCGGAAACTTTTTCAAGGCAGAGCCACATATCCTGACTGGTGGTGCAGTCATAGGCATGATGGTTGAGATAATAGTTGAGACCGGACTGGAAAACCCCGGGGCCAAGGTAGCCCTCAATCTGTCTGAGCACGCTGCCGCCCTTGCTGTATATGATTGGGGCCGTGCTGCTGTTAATGACGATATGGCTGCCGCCGGGGATTTCGATGGCCGAGGTGTCGGTCAAACCGTCCCGCGCCAAGGCTGGCGCGGTCTCTGAGGCCAGGAATACATCCCATATCTGCCAATCCGGATGGTAATGCGCAACCACGCTGAACCCGAAATAGGTGGCGAAGCTCTCGTTTAACCAGAGGTATTTCCAGTCCGAAGGGGTGACCAGGTTGCCGAACCACTGATGAACGATTTCGTGGGAAATGACCTCGCAGATGCGCTCTTGCGCCTCTCCACTGGTAATTTCCGGATCATATAGCAGAAGGTTTTCCCTGAATGTAATCGCCCCCCAGTTCTCCATGGCACCAAAGGCAAAGTCCGGAACGCCTATCAGATCAAGTTTGGGCAAAGGGTAGGGGATGCCGAAGTAGGCTTCACAATAGGCAAGCGCCTTTTCTCCAACTTGAAGCCCGTACGCCGATGCATCATCTTTTCCCGGAAGATATGCGATTCGTACCCGCTCATCGTCCGCGCCGGTGCGGCAATGAAAATTTCCCACACCGAAAAATAAAAGATAGGAGGACATCTTGGGCGACTGTTTAAAGGTGAGCCGTTTCCTTCCGTTTTTCAGTGTTTTTTGATCCCGAACGGGCATATTGGAGATCCCCGTCATCTCGGGATCGATAATCAGTGTAACCTCATAATTGCCCTTGTACATGGGGTGATCCATACACGGAATAGCCCGGCGGGCGTCACTTTCCTGAAACTGTGTGACGGCAATGGGATGGCGCTCGCCGTCAACCGCATATTCGCTTCGGTAGAATCCGGCCATGGACCGGTTGATTTCTCCGTAATAGTCAATCTGAAGTTCGATTTCGGCGTCCATGGGCTCTGGAAGCGAAACGGTAAGCATTTCATCTGTCGGATGGATTTTAAATGGACAGCTGATGGGGCCTTCGCCCTTAATCAGGGCACACCTGCGGATCGCAAGATCAACCCCATTTAAATCAACCTCCCGAACCCTTTTTTCTGAATACAGATGGATATTAACCCTTCCCGTAAAATCGGAACGGGCGAAATCGGGTGCTATTTCAATACGGTAAAGCATCGGACGGATGCTTGGATGTTCTTGTGCCATAATCGCTGTTAAACCTCCATTTAAACACCGTATTTCGCATTCCATCTTGAAATACGGCCTTTATTCATATATTCATACAGATATAGGATCTCCATTTTTTCGCGTCTGCTCGGCTACGCAATGCCGGTCAGCGGTCCGGGTGGTGTCGCCCCGCGCTTTTTTATCTTTACACATCATACGGCGAAAATTAAAATTTTTTTTATGTTTAAAAACCGCAAAATTTCAAAACGCATTACCCTGATTCTTGTCTATGGTCGCCCCCCTCTGGTATTCGCCGGGATGCTTTGCGCCATAGGGGTCATGCTGACGCGCCATACATGGCTATATTATGCCGGGGCCCTGCTTCTTTTTACCTCGACGATGTTCGATCTCGTCGATGGCTGGTTTGCGGCCCGGTTCAGCCGGAATACCGCCTTTGCCCAACTCGCCGACCGGATCATGGACCGAATTGTTTATTCCATTGTATTCCCGCTTGTCGCCGTAGGCATGATGTGGCGGCTGCTTTTTGCCGTACCCGACTACACGCGGATTGAACTGTTGCATGCGATATTCGTTCTTATACTCTGCGTAACCGTGCTGGTTCGGGATAATTTTGCCCGATTTATGAGGGATTTTGCCATACGCTTCGGACAGGAACCCGGGCTGAGGGAGCTTAACCGCCTGCGGACGATAGTTGCCGCACCGCTTGGCCTCCTGTTGTATATCCACGCCTTCTATATCCCTGATCCGGATGCGATATTCGGTCTATACGAGACGCTGGCCCGGCTGGGGACCCTGCCGGTCCGCCATCTGTTCGTGGTCGAGATTATTTTTCTGATCATCAACTTCGGTTCAATCGCCGGCTATTGCCGGAAATACGGCAATTACTGCCTGGATGAGCTCTGTGAGGACGACGAGCTGCTCAGGCGCCGTATACTCGCGGTGTTTCCTAATGCGCTAACCGTTATGAATGCAATGATGGGCTTGCTTGCCGTGTTTTTTGCCTATCAGGGCAAATTTACGGAGTCCTACCTGCTTCTTATCGGGGCGGCCATTTTTGACAAGCTCGACGGTGCCATGGCCCGTAAACTGGGGCTTACCGAACCGCTTCCCGGAACATTTCATATGCGGCATATCACACTCGGCGGAATTTTGGATGATATCGCCGACGGCGTCAGTTTCTGTATTGCACCCGGCTGGATATTCTATATCTGCCTGTCAAGCTATCCGGATGCGGACGTAGCCGGCATCCCAATGGCCATTCCGGCATTGATTTATATATTGGCCGGATTTTTTCGTCTGCTCTATTTTACCATGGACCGAAACCCGATCCCCGGTTTTTTTAAAGGGATGCCAACCCCTGCGGGCGCTTTATTCGTCACCGCGCCATTGCTCATATTGGCCCGTCCCGATGTCATCGGCACCGATTGGGGGCATCTGACCGCCGTTTTTTCGTTCGGGTTGATCATTTTTACGTCGTTTCTCATGAACCTCTATCCGGTGAAATACATTCACATCGGGCGGTTCATGGATAGAAACCCATGGTTTACCTGGGTCAACCTGGTTTTAATGCTGATTTTTGTCTTTACCCCCTATTTCGGCTATCTCGTATTCTTCCAGATGCTGCTTTACGTGCTGTCCCCGTTTGTGACCTGGCAGGTGGATCCGGGCACCGCGGCGATGGAATCCAGAAAGACGTAAATAAGATAATTTGTTCAGGTTCAAAAAAAGGCAAAATTTTAACCGACAAATATGATGGCTTCGTAAAAAGTCCAATATCTGCTCTGCGTTGCGCTTCGGTCCCCCGGAATTTCACGTACAGCTAACTACTTTGCATTCCTCGGGATTTTGCGCGCCTTGATCTTGAACTTTTTACTTTGCCATCCTAAAATCGATTTCTAAGTAACTTGAAAATATATATTAATATTCCAGAAGCTTAGCTCTCTGTCATTCCGAGGAGCGAAAGTGACGAGGAATCTTGATTGTTCAAGCTTTCTCGCTGCCGCTCGAAATGACAATGCGGATGTTTTTTAGAGTTACTTTCTGCAAAAATACCGCGGCGGCGGAATAAACCGCTTTTTACGAAATTGTCAAATGTAATCCACATAATAACAGGAGAACGATGACTGGCAAGGATAATGATGCGGAAAAAAGCCTGGTCGAAAAGACAGGGGAAGAACTGTTTAACTATGCGGTGGATCGCGAAGATGTCAAATGGCTCATGGATTACCTGCCAAACGAGGCGGATATCAGCCGGAACACGGTGGAATATGAGCTTCAGCTTTTGAAAATTGTTGCCGTGGGCTGGAGTATTTCCTATTTTCTTGAAAACAGCAGCCGCAAAAAGCCGATTCTCGAAGTCTACTGGCAGGCGGTGAACGAATATGCGCAGAATTTGTCCAGCACCACCGGCATGATGATCGGCCAAGATATCGATTATTTTCAAGTGCTGAAGGGGCGCCTTGACACATACGTGGATGCATTGTCCCGAAATCCGGAGGCTCCGGAGCCGGCCACCGTTATAGGACCCGAATTTGCGAGTATCTGTGGCAACAAAGATGATATGTTTACCTATATGACCGGCGCCAAGATGTTCCTCGCCACACTCACCAATGTGCGAAAATATCTGGAAGCGGTTGAAGTTTAGGTCTGTCGGGCCTTCCAAAAGCAGTTTTTTTTGCGAGAGGATCCATGCCATCTCCAGGTTCGGATACATCATCCCGATATGTTCTGGCCTTTGATCTGGGCAGCGGAAGCGTCAAAGCGGCGGTCGTTTCCGATGCCGGAGGTGTCCTCGCCTGTGCGTCCGCCCCTTTGGTGACTTATATGCTTCCGGGGGGCGGCGCCGAACAGGATCCCGAGTCCTGGTGGGAGGCTGCCCTCCGGACGGCCAGAAAAGCGATTGCCGAATCCGGCGTGCCAGGGCAGGAAATTATGGCGGTGGCATGCGATTCCCAATGGTCGCTTGCAG
>JAGXLR010000163.1 GCA_018334555.1 Desulfobacterales bacterium | reverse complement strand
GGCGGTGACCTTTGCCACCACGGTGGATGCCCTGCTGGCGGTCAAATACCTGGTATTTGACGAGCAGAAATGCACAATGGCCGAGCTTGTTCAGGCCTTGAAGGACAACTGGGAGGGGCATGAAAAGTTGCAGGCCATTGCGAAAAACAAGGCGCCCAAGTACGGCCGGGATGATGACGCCGCCGACGAGGTGGGCCGGCAAGTCATGGACTGCTGGACCGAGGCGGCCTGGCAGCATAAAACCGCCTCCACCAACCGGCAGTTCCGGCCCGGGATGCTCAGCTGGAACTACTGGGCGGGCGACGGGTTTGTGATGGCCGCCAGTGCGGACGGCCGGAAAAAAGGCCAGTTTCTGTCAAACGCCATCTGCCCGTCAAACGGGGCGGATATCAACGGCCCTACGGCCAACGCCAACTCCGTGGGGAAGGTTTTGGGGGGCAAGGCCGGTCCGGACAAGGGCGACTGGGATGGCTACCTGAACAGCCTGCCCAACGGGGCCAGCCATACGATGTCCTTTAACCCTTCAATCATTAAGGACCCGGAGCGCAGGGAGAAATTCAAGGCGTTTCTTCGCGGGTATGCGGAAAACGGGGGGACATCGCTTCAGATCAACATGGTGGATCCGGACATGCTGCGCGATGCCCAGGAAAACCCCCAGAACTACCGGCATCTGCTGGTGCGGATCACCGGATACAATGCCTATTTCACAGCCATTGGCAAGGAGCTGCAGAATGAGGTGATCGCCCGGATGAGCCACAGCCGGTTTTAATGGTTCATTCGGCTTGTCATTCTGAGAAGCGACAGCGACGAGGAATCTTGTGTATAAAGATTTCTCGCTGCGGCTCGAAATGACAATCTCGATGGCACATAGAAATTTGCTCGTACTCGTAGTCGTACTCGAAACTTGCGATTTAACTTTAATTACGAGTACGAAAGAAGCAGAAGTTCAGCATGGGATTCATTATGACCCAAAAAACTAAACAAGCCACGGTCCTTGAAATCGTCCGCATGTCCACAGAGGACGGGCCCGGCATCCGGACAACGGTATTTTTCAAGGGGTGCTCGTTAAAATGCGCCTGGTGCCATAATCCGGAGAGCATATCCCCGGAACCCCAGCTCTGCTGGTTTGCCAACCGGTGCATCGGGTGTCGCACCTGCGAGGCCGTCTGTCCCAACGATGCCCTGACGCTTTCCGAGGACGGCGTTCATATCGATCGGGACCGGTGCCGGGCGTGCGGCACCTGTGCGGCCGAGTGCCCGGGAAATGCTTTGGAGATTTTGGGTGCCCCATGGGGCGTTGACGATCTGGTGGCCGAGGTTTTAAAGGATCGGGCCTATTTTGAAACTTCGGGCGGCGGCGTCACCGCATCCGGCGGGGAGCCGGTCATGCAGTCCGAATTTGTGGGTGAATTTTTTAAAATTCTCCGGGGTCATGGCGTCCACACCGCCCTGGATACCTGCGGGTACTGCTCCAAAACCGCTCTTGACCGGGTACTGCCCTATTCGGCAATGGTGCTCTTCGATATCAAGTTGATGGATCCCGAAAGGCACCGGATGTATACCGGGCACGGCAACCGCCGCATTCTTGAAAATCTCCTGCATGTCGCCGATTATATCCGCTCCCATGTCCATCCCAGCGCGTTGTGGATCCGCACGCCGCTGATACCGGGGGCGACCGCGGATCATGAAAATATCGACCGGATCGCCCGCTTTATCAATACGGAAATTTCGGATGGGGTCAACCGCTGGGAGCTCTGCGCATTCAACAACCTGTGCCGGGACAAGTATCTGCGGCTCGGACAGAACTGGATGTTTGCTGCGACCGAATTGATGACGCAGGCGGAGCTGGACGGCTATGTCCAAACCGCGGTGGCCGCCGGCATCTCCAGGGAAAAGGTTTGCTGGACGGGCTCCTCGCGATTTGAAAACAATACATCCGAAAAGGAGGCGGCAGGTGGAAAATCAGCGGACGGCATTTAGTGCCGAAGATGTCGAGGCGTTTTTGCCGGCGGAAAAGATCGGCATATTGGCATCGGTCAACCCGGAGGGGCTGCCCCACATAACGCTCATCACATCCATCCGGGCAAACCATGAGACCCAGCTCACCTTCGGCGAGTTCTGCCGGGGGCAAAGCAAGTCCTACATTCAGAAAAACAGCCAGACCGCTTTCATGGTGCTGACCATGGACAAGCGCATGTGGCGGGGCACCGCCCGGTGGATGCATTTGAGAAAGGAGGGCCCGGAATACCAATCCTATAACGATCTGCCCATGTTCCGGTACAATGCGTACTTCGGCATCAACACGGTGCATTACCTGGACCTGGTATCTGTCGCCGGGCCCATGGCGCTGCCCGTTTCAAGTATCCTCATGGCCACCTTGAAAACCCGGTTCTCCCGCGGGGCATCGGCAACCGGCAATAATAAGCGGATTCTAACGCCGTTTGCCGAGAGCCTGTTCAACCAGTTCGGCACCCTGAAATTTATCAGCTACGTGGGATCGGACGGTTTTCCCGTGCTGATTCCCCTGCTCCAGTGCCAGGCCGCGGACAGCCGACGGCTGGTTTTTTCACAGAGCGCGTACAGGGCGGATCTCTCCCAAGTTCCCGAAGGCAAAACCGTTGCCGTGTTCTGCCTGTCCATGGAAATGGCGGATGTATTGGTTCGCGGCACGTTCAACGGATTTTCAAGGCGCCGCGGGATCCTTACCGGCGCCGTGGATATTAACTGGGTGTATAATTCCATGCCCCCGGCCCACGGCCGGATTTACCCGGAATCCCCCCTGGAACCGGTAACCGAATGGCCGGATTTTCCAAGAATGGCGGGGTAAAAGGTTGAATGCGGTTGAAAAAAGATGCCATTGATTGTATGGATATGGTTCAGGATAGAATAGATTTTTCAGTTTACAGGGAAAAAGGGTGGGGCAATGATTCGATCACGCATTCTTGGTGTCGGAAGCTATCTTCCGGAACGTGCTGTTTCGAACTTTGAGTTGGAGGAGATGTTTGATACCAGCGACGAGTGGATCCGTCAGCGAACCGGAATCGAGGAAAGGCGCTTTGCGGACGAAGGGGTGTATTGTTCGGATCTTGCCCGTGAAGCCGCTTACAGGGCGCTGGAAAATGCCGGACTGGAAGCCGGGGATCTGGATTTTATTATTTTTGCGACTTTAAGCCCGGATCACCATTTTCCCGGAAGCGGCGTCTATCTACAGGACAAAATGGGGCTTGCCGGTATCGGCTGCCTGGATGTCAGGAACCAGTGTACCGGCTTTTTATACAGCCTGGCGGTGGCCGATGCATTCGTCCGGACGGGGATGTACAGGCGAATTCTTGTTATCGGTGCGGAGGTGCATTCCAGCGCGTTGAATTTTACCAATGACGGCCGAGATGTGGCCGTGCTTTTCGGAGACGGTGCCGGAGCGGTTATTGTGGGGCCCTCAGAGAATTCGGACCAGGGCATTTTGTCAACGCACCTGCACGCCGACGGCCACTTTGCAGACAAACTTAAGCTCGATATCTGGGATATCAGCAAAAAGCCCTACATTACCCCTGAAACCCTCACAAATGGCGATATCTGGCCGAAGATGGCGGGCAAGGAAGTCTTTAAACACGCGGTGACAAGAATTCCGGAGGTCGTTGAATCGGTGCTTAAAGAGTGCAACCTGAAAACCGAGGATGTCGATCTGTTTCTTCCCCATCAGGCCAACCTGCGGATCAACCAGTTTGCGGCCTATCGTCTGGGCGTGCCGGAGGAGAAGTTTTACAGCAATATTGAATCCTACGGCAATACCACCGCCGCCTCCATCCCCATCGCGCTGAGCGAAGTCCTGGAAAACGGAATGATTGAAAAGAACCATCTGATCATGATGGTGGCATTCGGCTCCGGTTTTACATGGGCCGCCAGCCTGATGCGATGGTAGGATTGATGCCCTGGTAATAATGGCTTTCCTCACTTCATACAATAAGCTGTAAAATTTACGTTGACATCGTAAATTTTACAGCTTATTGTATGATTATGCAAGACGATTCGCTTAAATATCGTTTTTTAAAACAAGCGCTGCCGGAATCATCCAAAAAGCGAATCGTCGTTATTACCGGTGCCAGACAGACCGGAAAAACAACACTTGCCAGGCACATCTATCCCGAGTTGTCCTATATTAATCTTGACGCCCCTGAAAACCGAGAAATTTTAGATGACACGTCGAGCGCCTTATGGGCGAAAAGCGTTGGGGTTTCGGTAATCGATGAGGCACAGAAACTACCGGACATTTTTGAAAAGGTAAAATATGCCTTTGATGAGGGGGGAATCCATTTTACCGTTTTAACCGGGTCAAGCCAGATTCTGCTGTTAAAGAAAGTTCGGGAGTCCATGGCTGGCAGAGCCTTTTTTTATGAACTTTGGCCCCTGCTTCAGTCCGAATTGACAGGCGCGGATACATCCGAGAAAGCCAGGAAACCGTTGATTCATGGCATCCTGTCCGGGCATTCCATCGAGGCTGTTTTAAATGATCAAGTTCCCCGGTTAATGGAAAAAGATGATGCCCACTATCGACTGGCGGAAGAGCATATCCTCAATTGGGGGGGGATGCCGGGGCTGCTGCCGTTGTCGGTCGAAGAGCGATGGAACTGGCTGAGAAACTACGGGTATACTTATCTGGAACGGGATCTCGGGGATCTGGCCCGGATTGAGGATCTTTCCCCGTTTCGAAAGTTTCAGCGGCTGTCGGCGTTTCGCTCCGCCAAACTGTTAAACTACTCGGAACTCGCCCGTGATGCGGGAATTTCTGTGGATACGGCCAGGCGGTATTTTGAATATTTAAATTTGTCCTACCAGACTTTTTGTTTGCCGCCGTATTACAGAAACCTCACCAGCGCCGTTATAAAAACCCCCAAACTGTATTGGGTTGATATCGGTATCCTTAGGCAGCTCACCGGTTTTAAAGGAAAAATGACCGGCGATTTGTATGAGACCATGGTGGTTAGCGAAATTTATAAATGGATTAAGACCTTTCAGCTCGATGCAGACCTGTTTTTTTATCGCACCCGCGCAGGTATGGAGCTGGACTTGTTAATTGAAACCACTGCCGGTATAATGGGTATGGAGATCAAATCCCGTCAGAAAATTTACAAAAAAGACCTGCGGGCAATGAAGGATGTGGCGGTGCAGCTTGGCGGCCGATGGCTTGGTGGCATCGTGGCCTACCAGGGCAATGAAATAAAAAAAATGGATCAGCCCGGCATATGGTGTGTCCCCTCCAGGCGGCTGTTTCAGTAGTGGTTCGGGTCGGGCCATAATAACCATTTGAAATTAAATAAAATAAACTTTAAATGGGCCTTGTTATGGGCCCAATATTGCACTTTTTGGCGTCAAAAACAGGGTTATTGTCGTTAAAATTTGTATTCCTGGGGTGGGGATCTCGCCAAGGGGGATAAAGTGCATTCACGAGCGGGAAATGTATCGGTGTCGAGGCCTACAAATCCGGTATATTGATCATTTTAGGGGCGAAAAGGGCAAAAATGATTTTTATTTTTTATGTTTATATACTATAAAAAATATAACTTTTATGGAATATAATCTTTAAATATACTATTCATATGATACATCGCCAGCTTCACAAAGTGCTTCAGCAAAAATTTTTCCGGGGCAAGGCAATTCTTGTGACCGGCCCTAGGCAATCCGGTAAAACGACCCTGCTCCGGGCATTAGAACGCCAGGCCGAAAAAAAAGTCTTATATCTGAACTGTGATGAGCCAGACATCCGTAACCTGCTGACAGAAGCCACCTCTTCGGCGCTCAAGCACTTGGTCGGGAATTCGGAAATCATCATGATCGATGAAGCCCAGAGGGTAAAAAATATCGGACTGACGATGAAACTCATCATTGACAATTTCAAAGATATTCAGCTTATTGCAACCGGTTCTTCAGCACTGGAGTTTGCCAATGAAATCAACGAACCGCTGACTGGACGAAAATGGGAGTATCGCCTGCTGCCTTTAAGTATACAGGAACTGGCTGAGCATTCGGGGATGCTTGAAGAGCGAAGATTGACAGGGCATCGGCTTGTTTACGGGATGTATCCGGATATAGTGATCCATCCGGGGGAAGAACGAGAAATTCTATACAACCTGACCAGCAGTTATCTGTATAAGGATATTTTCACTTTCCAGGAAATCCGTAAGCCCGAGGTCATCGAAAAGCTGCTGGAAGCCCTGGCGCTTCAAGTAACTGCTGAAGTCTCCTACAATGAATTGGCCCAATTGATTCAAATCGACGCCGCCACTGTCCAGCGCTACGTGGATCTGCTGGAAAAGGCCTTTGTCGTGTTTCGCCTTCGTTCCTTCAGTCGTAATGTTCGTAACGAGCTTAAAAGAAGCCGGAAGGTATATTTTTATGATAATGGCATCCGCAACGCACTGATTTCCAACTTTTCACCTCCGGAAGTGCGCGTCGACATTGGCGCGCTTTGGGAAAACTTTCTCGTGAGTGAACGGACCAAACTGCTTTATAACAGTCAAAAACATGCCGGACAATTCTTCTGGCGGACAAAACAACAGCAGGAAATCGATTATATCGAGGAAGCGGAGGGCATCCTTACGGCCTGTGAATTCAAATGGAACCCTAAAAAAAAGGCCCGCTTCCCCAAAACCTTTTTGAACGCCTATCCCAACCATACCACCCAATTCATAACGCCCGATAATTACATGGATTTTCTAATTCAGGAAAAGGAATGAGGAATGACCCGACGGGATCTGGCATAATAACCTTTTGCGAATTGGGGTACGAACTGGGGGCGAACTGTGAGAACTTCGGTCGGGCCAAAATTCAGAACTTCGAGAACTTCGGTCCGAGAACTTCGGTCGGGCCAAAATAACTCATTAGAATCAAATAGAATAGTCATAAATCAGGGCCCATATTCGATCCAATAAGCCTCTTTTGACCCTCAAAAACGGAATTTTAGTCATGGCCAGAGCAAAGCGGCATT
>JAGXLR010000162.1 GCA_018334555.1 Desulfobacterales bacterium | reverse complement strand
TATTTCGTCCTCCGCCTGCTCAACCACTAAAGGCGTTTTATCAATGAATTCAGCCAGGTTGATCATAATGCCGGTCGACGGTGACATGGGATAAAAAGCGGCCAGACGACAATCCGCGGCCAGCGCACCAAGGGCGAGCACACGGGCGCCCGAAAGCAGCTGCCCCCTGGACGCTTTGTCCGGCCAGTCAATCCGCCAGTCCACGGCTTCGTCCTTCACCGCGTCATAACCCTTTCTGGCGGCATTTAAATTGTTTTCAAAAACCGTCGGCTTCTCCCCGAAGCGCCCCTTAAGCACCTCTTCGACAACGGAGAGGGGCGCCCCCAAAAGCCCGAGGCAGGCGCCGGCGGCCACGGTGTTGGCCATTATTTTTCCGCCCGCGTCCTTGGCCAACCGTGTGAATGGGACGGCGAACGCATTTGTTTCGCTGCCCGCTTCCTCCTGGTCTAAAAGGATGACTCCGCTAGTATCCATTGAAGACCGATGCCGCTCATAGGTTTCCCCGTTCAATGCCACCAACAGGTGTACCCTATGGTATGGCGCCGCAACCGGATGATCGCTTATACGAATCTGCATAAAGCTATGCCCCCCGCGTATGCGGGATTCAAAATCATTGACGACCATAAGGTAAAGACCGGACCGGTGGCAGGCGCCGGCCAGCAGATCACCGACCGTCTGAATGCCCTGGCCGGCCGCACCGCCAATGGTTACCGTGATATCAATAGCCATGCCTCACTCCTCTTGCTGGAAAACTCTAAAACCGCAAACCCTATGGAAATCTATCAAAAAACAGGAGGACGGATTAATGGGGGGAATAATGTATTTGAAACCTGTAAGATATGTATTTTTGAAACTTGCAGCTACCCAGTCTCCGGGCGATATTCAGGTTTTTTGATCGGGGATTACCTATCAGAAGGCATGGTTGGGGTATGCTAAGAGCGTATAACCCATCAACAAGCGAGCCTCGATCGCCCGCAATGCCTCTGGTTTCGAGAACACTCAGGGGACGCGCGTTCTCTTAGGGAAGGGGGAGGCATTATGTGGTGGGCCCACCTGGATTCGAACCAGGGACCGACCGGTTATGAGCCGGTGGCTCTGCCATCTGAGCTATGGGCCCGCAAATCAGTCAATGCCTGCGTAGAAAGGCCATCCCTTGGTACCCCTTTGCGAGCCATTTGTCAAGCGCGGAATCGCTATCGATGGGTCGCTGATCAGGAGGACTCGATAAAATACTTAAGCTTCCGGCTCCGGGTCGGATGACGGAGTTTACGCAGCGCCTTGGCCTCTATCTGCCGGATCCGCTCCCGCGTCACGGCAAAATCACTGCCGACTTCCTCCAGGGTATGATCGGCCTTTTCCCCGATGCCGAACCGCATCCTGAGGACCTTTTCCTCTCTGGGCGTCAACGTCGCCAGAATCTTGCGGGTTTGTTCGGCCAGATTCAAACTGACCGCTGCCTCTGAAGGAAGCATAAAAGACTTATCCTCTATAAAGTCCCCGAGATGACTGTCATCCTCTTCGCCAATGGGGGTTTCAAGGGATATGGGCTCTCTGGCGATCTTGAGCACCTTGCGGACCTTATCGAGCGGCACCTCCATTTTTTCCGCGATTTCCTCAGGAGACGGCTCTCGGCCCATCTCCTGAACCAGATATCGGGATGTCCGGATCAGCTTGTTGATGGTCTCTATCATATGCACCGGGATACGGATCGTTCTTGCCTGATCAGCAATGGCGCGCGTAATGGCCTGGCGGATCCACCAAGTGGCATACGTGCTGAACTTATAGCCGCGGCGGTATTCAAACTTGTCAACCGCCTTCATCAGGCCGATATTACCCTCCTGGATCAAGTCGAGGAACTGGAGGCCACGGTTGGTGTACTTTTTGGCAATGCTTACGACCAGCCTCAAGTTGGCCTGAACCAGCTCCCTCTTGGCGGATTTTGCCTTCGTCCGGCCGTCCTCGATGTTGCTTATGATCCGTTTGAGCGTACGCGTATCGGCTTTGATTTCACGCTCCCGGTGTTCGATCTGGGTCTGTATCTTCTTGATATCGTAGAAAAGCGCCCTAACCTCACCGGGTTCCATCCTGGAGCAAGAGCAGCCCCACTTGACGAATTTTTTCTCGTTGTTTTCATCAAGCTTTTCCCGCACGGTAGTCAAGGGCGCGTCAAAAACGGCCGCGCATTTGCAGAAGACCTTGTGCGTGGTATCAAACCATTCGACCTGTCGCTTGATTTTTTTCTCGATTTCATCAATTACATCGGTTTCGAGCCGCCACTCTTTTAGCAATTCGAATATTTTCCGGTTACGCCGACGAATGGCCCTTTTGGTCCGCCGCCTCGCGTCAGGCGCCAGGTCCTCGAAAAAAATCTTCTCCCGGAATTCCTGGTTTTCCTCGTCGATCTGTTTAATGTTGTCTATGGTTTCCAGAAATTTTTCGATCTGGATGGATTCATCGACTATGGTATCGCCTTCATCGATATCCCGAAGGACATGCTTGGGACGCAGGGTGCCGGCGGCAATCTGTTCGCCCAGGTTGATAATGCTGTCGGTACCCAGGGTGGTCTCCAGCATGGCCCGCAGCATCTCCTGTTCCCCGGCCTCTATTTTCTTCGCGATTTCAATTTCGCCTTCGCGGGACAGCAGCGTTACCAACCCCATCTCCCGCAGATACATCTTCACCGGGTCGGTAACCGATCCGAAAGTCGCCACCTCATCGGCCTCCTCAGTCTCCGAAATCTTTTCGCTGTCACTGTCGTCCTTTTTTTCGGACTCGGAAAGCCGCTTATGCTTTTCAACTACTTCGATATCGAGATCATCAAACCACATCAGGGTTTCATCGAGCTGTTCCGGAGACATCATCTCTTGCGGCAACACTTCGCTGATTTGATCGTAAGTCAGATATCCCTGTTTTTTGCCCTTTGTCACCAGCGCTTCAATTTTTTCCTCTTTTGCCTTTTTTTTGTCTCCGCCGGCGGTTTCTTGGGAATCAGTGGTTTTTTTTGCCATAGGTATAAACCTCCTGAAAGGATATGCATTTACAAACGGTAAGGCCCGGCCCGGGCCGTCCTTTACCCCTGTTTTTGTTTTTCTTTTAACAATTCAAAAAGCCGTTCGGTGTCATTATTCTGTTCGGCCGCCCGAATCTGGTCCAGCAGTAGATGCTGACGGCGTCTGCGGCTTATCAGAAACTGCTCCATCAATTTCTCGCAACTTTTTTCCTCCCAACACTCATCACCGATGGCCAGAGAAGCAATCAACTGCCGCTGGGAATCATCAGTTATCCGATTGAGCAATTGAGAGACATCGCCTGAAGCTTTCGGTGGATGGGATAGAATCAATTCGGCTATTTCTTTAAGTCCCTTATCTTCAAAATAATCAATAATTCTTTTGTCTTCAATAGCGGGTAGAATTTTCGGCGACTGAATCATCATGGCGACCATCCGGGACTCGAGCCGATTTTTCACCGTATCCGCCCCCCCGGCCGGCGATGGCCCGGAGCGAGCGCCGGATGGATGGGACGCCGAGGCGGTTTTGGATTTTTGCTGCCGGATAGTCCTGACGCGCTCCAGAATCGCCGATTCATCGACCCCCAAGCGTTCGGACAGATAACGGATATAAATCGACCGGGCCACGCTATCCCGGATATCGGCTAACGGCTGTTTCAGCTCATCCGCAATACGAATTTTTCCCTGCATGGACAGTCCGTGGGTATTGACAGCCGAATCAATCAGAAATTCGATTGCGCCCGCCGCGTTTTCGGCCTGCTCGAGAAAAGCCTCGCCGCCATTGGCGAAGAGGAATGAATCCGGATCCTCCACGGAGGGCAGCACAATGATTTCAACATCCACGGATTCATTCATAAACAAGCCGATACTGCGATGGGCCGCCTTGATCCCGGCGGCATCCGAGTCAAATACGAGCCGGGCCTTTTTGGCATAGCCGCGCCTTAGCATCCTGACATGGCCGGATGTCAGTGATGTTCCCAGGGTGGCCACGGAGTTGGTAATGCCATGCTGATGCATCGCCAATAGATCAAAGTATCCTTCCACGATGTATACCATCCCGCTTTCACGGCATTTGTCCTTGGCCGCCTGCAGGCCGTATAATGACCTGCTTTTATTATAAATCGGTGTTTCCGGGGAATTCAGATACTTGGGTTTGGCATCGTCGAGCACCCGCCCGCCAAAAGCGATGACCTGTTTGGTGACATCGACAATAGGGAATATGATCCGATTCCGAAAGCGGTCATAATAACCGGTTTTTGAAGACCGCGGCACGATCAGCCCGGTTTTTTCGGCCAACCTTTCGGGGATCTGTTCTTTTCTGAAAAACCGGATCAGATTATCCCACCCCTCCGGGGCATAGCCCAGAGCGAATCGATTAATGATGTCCCGGGTAAACCCCCGGTTTTCAAGGTAGGCCAAGGCATTTTGCCCGGCCGGCCGGCGAAGAAGCTGTTCCTTATAATAGGCCATCACCTTTTTATTGATGTCAAAGAGCTTTTCCCGCTCGGAAATTTCCTGTTTTTCCGATGGCGTCATCTGCCGGCTTGGCAGATGAATACCGTATCGGTGCGCCAGCGTCTGCACGGCTTCCGGAAAACTGATACCGTCATATTTAATCAGAAAATTAAACACATCCCCACCGGCACCACACCCGAAACAGTGAAAAATTTGCTTGGTTGAGCTGACGGTAAAAGAAGGGGTCTTTTCTGAATGAAACGGGCAAAGACCGACATGGTCCTTACCCGCTTTTTTCAATGCCACCCGCTCGGAAATGATTTCCACGATATCCGCAGCATTGCGAATTTCAGCGAGCTTGTCTTCCGGGATATTAATCGCCAAAAAGCGTACTCCGTTTAGGTGTACAAAGGCCACACGGTTGGCAGGACGAGACTTGGACCAGCCCGTGCTAAAGACAACCCAGTTTAATAATAACAGATAATTATAACTTTATATGGTATCTTTGTCAAGTAAATTTAACCAGTTTGGCTGGCTGTAAAAAATAACCGAACTGCAATGCCTTTCCGGCATTCATGCATCTTTTACCAGTTCAACGGCGGCGGGCAAATCGACCCTGCCGTCATAGAGGGCTTTTCCGATGATGACCCCGACGACGCCGGACGCTGACAGGAAAAGCAGATCCTTGATATCAGCCAGGGAGGATACGCCGCCGGATGCTACCACCGGTATGCGGACGGATTCGGCCAGCCGGCGTGTTTCCTTGATATTCGGTCCGGTGTGCATGCCGTCGCGTTCGATATCGGTGAAGTGGATCGATGCGACGCCGCTGTCTTCAAACATTTTCGCCAGTTCCACGGCGCTCGAATCGGTCGTCTCCCGCCAACCCTCGATGGCCACCAACCCGTTCCTGGCATCAATACCCACGACGATTCGATGCGGATATGCCCGGCAGGCCTCCCTGACGAGATCGGGATTACGGATGGCTTCCGTTCCAATGACCACGCGATCCACACCGTTTTCCAGATACATGCGGATGGTTTCCATATCGCGAATCCCTCCGCCCACCTGTATCGGGATATCCACTGAATCGATAATTCTTCGAATTTGCTTGAGGTTTTTCGGCTTTTTTTCGACCGCCCCGTCAAGATCCACCACGTGAAGCCGTCCGGCCCCTTCCGAAGCCCAACGAATCGCCATGGATGAAGGATCATCCGAGTAAACGGTCTCCGCATCCATCCGACCCTGCAACAGACGAACGCATCGACCGTTTTTGATATCTATTGCTGGTATAATTATCATCGGTCAATAATGACGGCTTCGCAAAAAATCCAATATCTGTTTAGTGCTGCATTCCAGGGGATTGGCGCGCCTTGATCTTGAACTTTTTACTTTACCATCCATAATTCGACTTCTAAGTAACTTGAAAATATATATTAGTATTCCAGAAGCTTAACTCTCTGTCATTCCGAGGAGCGAAAGCGACGAGGAATCTTGTTTGTTCAAGATTTCTCACTGCTGTTCGAAATGACAATGCGAATGTTTTTTAGAGTTACTTTCTGCAAAAATGGCGCGCCAGCGCAATAAATCGCTTTTTACGAGGTTGTCAATAATCAAAGCCTGTTTAGATACATCCCTTGGCGGAATACAGGTTTGTAATGCGTTCATCCAAGGCAACCGCCTGATCCAGGGCCCGGCCGAAGGACTTGAATATCGCCTCTGTCACATGATGATCGTTTTGACCATAGCTGACATTAATATGGAGATTCATGCCGGCATGATTGGCGATCGAACGGAAAAACTCCCTGGCCAGGTCCGCAAAGTTCGGTTTGAACGCCCCCGGCAGGTGATAGGCGAGATAGGGTCGATTGGAGAGGTCGATGGTGGCCTTGGCCAGCGCATCGTCCATCGGCGTAATGGCGTGCCCATAGCGCCGGATGCCTTTTCTGTCCGCCAATGCCCGGCTAATGGCATCCCCCAGTACGATGCCCACATCCTCCACGGTATGGTGGTAATCCACTTCGATATCGCCCTTGGCCTTCAGCGAAAGATCGAAGAATCCGTGAACAGAAAACGCCTCCAACATATGGTCAAAAAAGGGGATCCCCGTGGCGATTTCATTTGTACCGACGCCATCGAGTTCGAGTTTGGCAAGAATTTCTGTTTCCCTGGTATTTCTTTCAACCTCAGCAAAACGGGACATCTTAAGATCTCCGAACCCCTGCCCTGCGGTAAACCCGTGGCTCATGGCCTGAAAAAATACGCCTGGGGCTATAGCAAAGACCAGATAGGGCCTGAACTAAATAAAAAATGGTGGAGATGAGGGGGATCGAACCCCTGACCTCGGCGTTGCGAACGCCGCGCTCTCCCATCTGAGCTACATCCCCACAAATTGATTATTTGATGGCTTCGTAAAAAGTCCAATATCTGTGTTGCGCTGCATCCCTCGGAATTTCACGTACAGCTAAGTACGCTGCATTCCTCGGGATTTTGCGCGCCTTGATCTTGAACTTTTTACTTTGCCATCC
>JAGXLR010000161.1 GCA_018334555.1 Desulfobacterales bacterium | reverse complement strand
AAAGTGACGAGGAATCTTGATTGTTAAAGATTTCTCGCTACCGCTCGAAATGACAATGCGGACGCTTTTCAGAGTTACTTTCTGCAAAAATGGGGCGCCAGCGCAATAAATCGCTTTTTACGAAGCCGTCACTACTTAATAACCCTTAAATGCCCTATCTTCTTCAGCCGTCGCCATAGTTCCCGAACAATCAACATGGCGGCGCCATCCGCATCCAGGTTCGGTTTGCCTGAAAAAACCCGGCACGCATCAAGCAGCTTCTGGTTCCCTTTATTTAAACCGAACTGCTCGGAAATACCCCGGCCCAGAGAAATACCGACCTCTGAGAGCTGATCGTCCGGCATGCTGGCAATCTTTACCTTGATTTTGGGCGACAACTGTTCGATCAGGGTATCCAACGCCTCCTTGACGTTGATGGGAAAAACCTGGCCGGAATCCTCATTCCCTGCCAGTTCATGTGAGCGATTGGCAAAATCCGGCATGGCATCGGATATAATACTAATATAGAAAACCGTTTCCAGAATTTTGAAAACCGCCGGGTAAATTTCCGCATCCTTGCTCGCCCGGGGCCCCGCAATATTCAAAACCTCGATACCATGCTCTGAAATCCAGTCATTGATATCGATCGCCGCGTCAAAGCCCAACGTGCGGCTAAAATCGATATGAAGGCACGGCCTGCCATGCTTTTCCGCAAGTTCCCGGGTCAGAAGGGAGCCGCCGGTCAGCTCACCGTGGCTTAGGATCAGGGTCCCCTCCGAATCCATTACATTCCACTCGGTCCTTTCCTGGTAGTCGCCGGACGCCATTTCCCACACCGAATAGTGGTCCGGAATTACTCCGTCTTCGGCTTTTCGGCCCGCAGGCACCCACCCCCCATAGGGAAGCTCATATTCTATTGCAAAATCAAGCGCCGCCCGGTCAGCCCCGGTTTGCGCCCCGGATATAATTTTTTTAACCCGCATCATCCAACCAATTCCTTTATTCACTAATATTTATACCTAAACTGAGCGTTTCAAATTTTTAAACTTTTTGTTTCCATATTATTTTAAAAGGCTTAAATCAATCTCAGCTTTAAAAATTTGACAGTCTCGTAAAAAGTCGATTTTGGGATGGCAAAGTAAAAAGTTCAAGATCAAGGCGTCGCAAATCCCGAGGAATGCAGCGTACTTAGCTGTACGTGAAATTCCGAGGGACGGAAGCGCCACACAGATATTGGACTTTTTACGAAGCCATCAAAATTTGAAACCCTCCAAGATTTAGGTGTATAAATGTATGAAACAATTCCTGAGAGCTCAAGAGCATTTTTTAAAAGTGGGAGGGCAGCGGCTCAAGCCCTGCCGGTACGCGGATATAACGGCTGAATAAAAAAAATTTTGATATATATCCCATAATTTGGCATATTATAAACTTTAGCGGATTATCGAATCTTTTTGTACGATCCGGCAGATTTAAAGGGGAATTTCGCCTAAATGAATCACTTCATCGGTTTCTGCATTAAACGGCCTATCACGGTTTTTCTGATTCTTGCCGCCCTTACTGCAATTCTCGCCCCAGGCATGCTGCGATTGGAGATTGACAACTCCATTGAAACCATGATGCCGCAGAATGATCCCAAATATATATACTACAACCATATAAAAGATATATACGGCGACAACGGTAAATTTATCGTCATGGCCGTATCGCCGGAGAACCTGTTCAGCCGTGAGAGCCTCAAAGAATTTGATCGCCTGATTACGGACATCGAGGCCTTCCAGGATTTCAACAGAAACAGGGAAAAAAAACGTATAGCCGAGTTCATCAGCCTGCTTTCAAAGTCACCCATCACCTCCAACGCCCTGCTCAAGCGTTTTGCCGATGACCCACCGTTTCAAAGAACCATAGCACGTAAAATACATAAGCTATTCGGCGAGATCGACCGCCTGCCTCAGGACCGGTTGAAAAGATTAAAAAATGAGCTGGTGAGGGTCTATGAGTTAAAGAGACAGGAGCTCGTCGACGAGGTTATTTCCCCGTTGACCGCCGAGGACATCAAGGGCGAAGCGGATGTGCTGGAGACATACCACCTGATAGAAACCAACAGAGCAGGCGACAGAATCATTCCAGAAACCGCATCGGAAATCCACAGATTCAAACAGCGCCTCCTTCGCAACCCGGCGTTTAAGAAAATGATTTATACCCGCGATGCCTCTACCGGAGAAATAACGGATTACGGCGTTCTAATCAAATTCAAGGATCAGGAGACGCACCGGGATTCAGTCGTCCGTGAGCTAATGTCCATATTTGAGCGTTACCCGAGCCTTAATTTAACATATACCGGCATGCCGGTTGTCTATGTCTGGTCGGTGGATTTTATTCGGGTGGATTTTACCACTCTTGTGCCCTTGGTCATCCTTGTCGTCATAGCCATTTTTTACTTTAACTTTCGATCGGTTCGCGGCGTCCTGCTGCCCATGCTCTCGCTTACACTGGCGGAAACCTGGATGCTCGGGCTTATGGGGTATCTGGGCTATAAAATCACGGTAATGGCCTCCTCCCTGCCCACACTATTGATTGCGGTCGGCAGTTCATATGCCATCCATATACTGAATCAGTACTACAATGACTTTGATGTTATCAGCCGTAAGGGTAAGGAAAAGGGGCTTTTCGTTTCCATGACCCGTATCTCGCTGACCGTCCTATTAACCGGTATCACTACCTTTATCGCCTTTATCACCCTGAGCACCAGCCAATTATCGGCTGTACGGGAATGGGGGATTTTTTCGGGCATTGGCGCCATGTTCGCCGTATTTTCAGCAAGCGCCCTGATACCGGCCAGCCTGTCCGTGCTCCCCCTTAAACGGCCGGGCTATTTCAGGAAGGGGCACCCGAGTAAAAAACCCCGAAAAACCCTTGTCGTCAGACTCATCGGTGTCATGACCAAAGGGGCCAATTATCACTATCGGGCGGTCGTAATTGCGGCCTCCGTCATATTGGTCATTTCAATCGCAGGATTCACCCGGCTGGAAGTAGATACCAATTATATCAGCTATTTCAAAAAGGAATCCGAAGTCAGGAAAAGCGTCGATACGATTGGGGAGAAATTTGGCGGCGGATGGGGGTTTGATATCCTGATAGACTCCGGAAGGCCCAATGGCGCCAAGTCGCCTGAGTTCTTAAAATTTCTGGAGGATTTCAGGCATTGGCTGACCTGTGAGAAAAATGCCGATCTTCATATCGGCCAGACCAATTCTTTCTCAGATATTATCAAAACCATGCACATGGCCATGAATAACGACGATCCGGACGCATACAGAATTCCGAACCGCAAATCCGATATTTATGACTATATTGAAATCTACGCCGGGGAAGATTGCGACTCCGATGGCCGGTTTGACGAATTCGAACCCTTTGTGGACTTTGAATACCGGAAGGTTGACCTCCTCGCAAGGCTTTGCCGTAAAGAGGGCCAGCTGGTCGGAACCCATGAAGTCAAACGTATTGTCGAAAAAACCCGGCGCTACCTCGAAAATCACATTCCTCAAGGGGCGTCTTTTACTATCAGCGGTTTTCCGATAATGGAGGTTCAGGTCTCGCATTATCTAGTGCTTGGCCAGATCCAAACGCTGATACTCTCTCTGATTGTCGTGGATCTGATCTCTATCCTTCTGTTTCAGCGTTTGGCCGCCGGGCTTTTGGCGCTCATCCCCATGGGGGTGGCCGTACTGATCAATTTCGGCATAATGGGATGGTTCGGTATTGAGCTTGACATGAGCACTTCGGTGATTGCCGCAGTCACCATCGGCATCGGCATCGACGACACGATCCATTTCATGAATATGTTCCGGCATAACCGGGCGACCGGCTACACCGTAGAGCAGTCGATCGCAAGGACCCTGGCAGTGGCCGGGCAGGCGATTATTTTTACCTCCCTTGCCCTTATCTTCGGCTTTCTGGTGTTCCTGCGCTCGCAGTTTATCCCCATCAATCTTTTGGGGGTGCTGCTTGCCATCACCATGACCGCTACGACCCTCGGCGCCCTGCTGGTCCTGCCCGCTTTTATCCGGGCGACAAACCCCAATCTCAGCCCACCGGAAAAAGAGACGTGGATAAGCAGATACTTCAACCTGAGCCGATGGTTCGGGCTGGATGAAGTGGAGTAAAAAGCTTTTAGAAATATATCTGAAATCGCGTCTGGTAGGCATCCGCATCGGCATCTGCGATCCCGATCTCAGCATCACTGTCTTCAACATCTATATTAACATAGTTAAAGCTCCAACGGACATTCGTGTAGGGATACCAGTTTAACGCAAGCGTTATATCATCCATTTCTCCGCCCCTCAGCGGCGTATCGTTTAAATCAAGGCTCGCATACCGGACGGCCACCTGCCAGGCGCCCCATTTAGCGTTTTCCGGATCCAAGGGGGACTTGATGTCCACCATGGAAAATTCCGCCCCATCATTGCCGTTCGTTTTATACTTCCTGTGCTCTCCGGTCAGAAAATAGCTGCACGTGACATAGTAGCCGCTGAGGTCGGGGTCATCATAGGTTTTCGAATCCAATCGGGTATACCAGTACTCCCCCTGCAGGCATAGGGGCCCCAATAACAGGGCGACTTCTGGGCCGACCATATCCGCCCCGTCCGCAGGGATCTCTCCCGTGTCGACCGGCTCCAGATCTGAAATATGGAGTTCGGGACGTTTCCGAAACCTCAGCCATGTATGCGCTTCATCCTCATTTGTAAACTTATGGCTATAGCCGACGCCCAAATGCAGGACCCTGCGCCCTTCATCCGCATACCAGGGCGTTACCGTCAGACGAGCGGTGATATTATAGTCGCCGTTTTCCGTGAAATCATCCCCATTGCTGTCGGTTTCCTTGAAAAAACCGACACACCAGCTTATATGGGGTTTTTCGAGAAAATTGAGGAACCGGATCCCCGTATTTCTGCCCGGAACGATGCCATTGGGAAGCGCCCGCTCCATAAAGGGCATATACATCCGGCTGTTTAGCCGCTCCAGTGAAAAGGGCTCCTTTGTGTGGCCGATCCGGATCTTTCCCAGATAGGGCATTTTACGGAATTCTATCCAGTTTTCCTTTAAAGTGACCTCCCCTTCGGCAAAATCGAATTCATTTTTAAACGCCACCCGGTCATAGAGGAGCCCCATCATATGAAGCCTTGCCTGCCTGAACTCGACGCCGCTGCCCTCAAAGGTCTCCCCTCCCGGGGCATCCTCAGCCGCTTCAAACCCGTCATCCGCATTAACAACCGCCCCGTCGATCAATATCCGGCCGCCGATCCGGAACTTGAACCGGCCGTCCCTGGAATTGATATGCAGCCGCTTGTCAAAATATGTTTCGAACCGTCGTCCCTCTTCTTCTTCAGCCGTTTTTTTCAGCTCTTCATACTCTTCGTCGGTAATATTTCCGCGCTCATGAAGGATATCCAGAAGCTTTTCGGTGGTCTCACCCGCCGTCGCCGCCGTCGAAAAAAAAGCGGCAATCAGACCTGAACCCAGCAGAACCAGCACACACACCCTTGACAGTTGCCTCTTCATAAAAATTGACTCCTCACCCGTTCGACCCCCTCGTTTTGATAGTCCGCTTTTTATGGCCAAGGCGCTTTGCCAGCCATATTTTTACCTCGTGCCCATCCATAAATGGCTAATTTATGGACGGACACGACCTAAATGGAGCGTTTCAATTCAGGTTTTACATTCGTTTGATTTTTTTTGAGCTTTTTACACGGTCTGAAAGCAGCTTGGCGCAAGTCGGACAATAGCGATGGGATTCTTTGACATGCGGATGTTCCCCTGTTCGCTCCGCCACCCGGTCAAGAAACTTCTGGGTCGCAAACAGCCTACCGCAGGCTTCACACTTGACCAAGGCATGCCTGCCAATAATCTCGTCCCGGATGTAAATGGTCCGCAATCCGTCTTTGTCCTCCATGCGGATAGCCCCTGTAGGGCATAGATTGGCGCAGGTCCCGCAGCCGATACATTTGTCGCCTGCTACCGGCACCACATTATCGAGATCATCCATGGCCAATGCGCCCACGCCAACAATCTCGCTGCATGCCCGGATACAAATCTGGCAACGAATGCAGTCATCAGGGACCGGGCCTAAATGGACGTTAAACTTTTCCGCCAAATGATAGATCTTCTCCGATTCCGGCGCATACCGGAGAAGTTTTCTGAACGCGCGGGTTCTGGCTTTCTGTACCCGCTCGCTATGGGTCTGAATATCCATTCCTTCCTTGGGCTTAAGGATACATGAGGGCCTCACTCTCGGTTTTTTCCCTGGCAGGGCGACCTCCACGACGCACACCTTGCAGACGCCGACCGGAGTTAAGGCCGGGTGATGGCAAAGCGTCGGCACCTCGATGCCAAGGGACTCAATGGCCTCCAGAACGTATGAATCCTCAGGCGCTTCAACCGGTGTCCCGTTAATCGTTATCTGAGGCATGGCATGGCTCTCCTTCGATTATGAATCATCCATTACCCGCAGGCAGTCCTGCGGAAAACGATGGGTTCCCTTTTCGTCAAGGCTGACCTCGATCAGGGCATCCGGATCATTCTTACTCGTATCCGGATCGGTTATGATCCCATGCATTCCGATGAACGCATCCATATAGTCCTCCCAACTTTCATCATCAGATCTTTTAAATATTTCCACCTTCTGCCCCTGGCGAAACATCTGGCGCCTCCATTAGAGGTTAAAGGTTCAAGGTTCAAGGCCATTTTCTCGCTAGGCTAATGGCATTGACTGGCGGCCGTCTTACTCTTACTCTTACTTTAAAAAAATGGGCACACGTTTTTTGGAAGTAATCCCCCCGACCAAGGCCCGGGACCGGGCCTAAAACCTAAATTGAGCGTTTCAATTTTTTGAAGATTTAATTTTGACAATCTCGTAAAAAGTCGATTTTAGGATGGCAAAGTAAAAAGTTCAAGATCAAGGCGCGCAAAATCCCGAGGAATGCAGCGTACTTAGCTGTACGTGAAATTCCGAGGGA
>JAGXLR010000160.1 GCA_018334555.1 Desulfobacterales bacterium | reverse complement strand
CCAATATCTCCTCCCCATGAGTGCCATATGTTGCTTAAATAACCGGCGTTATCATCATAAATATTTGATTGGTTTTTGCGCCACGACAAGCGTAGAGAGGGATTGAAAAATTCTTCCCCTGTCCTGATCATCTTATTTGCTCCGTCACCGGGCTGGAAGTCAATATTAGGGCGCCACCACCATGAAATAAAAAGATTGCGCCCATTCACGACTTCATATTGCGATACAGAGCCGCTCTGCTCTCCATAATATTGTGCCTGGCTGAATTGATGGCGTTGTGGCCGCGCAGTTGTGAATTTGATTGAATCTTTGGCAGCATTCCAAGGTCCTGCATTATCCGGGGGTATTTTGTCGCCATCTGATAAAACATCATAGGCCGACACATTATCTACCGTATCCCAGATCTCGGGCCCAGCTTGTTTTTTAGGCCCAAAATTTTCGCCTTCGATAGAGATGGATTGGCTATGGATGACTGAGCCGCTGATTGAATTAACAGTTGGTGATGCTGCCCAGCTATAGCTGCCTAAACTGATCGCTGTTACAAAAGTAATAGCTGAAATTAAGATTTTATGATTCATTTTGATGCCCCCTCTTTTTTGTAAAGTATCTGTTTTTACTTGAATATTTAAACTTATTTAGTTTAGTATGTCTGTATGTTATTCTAATTATTGTTCCCAATTAAATGCCATATACCCCACCACCTCAGTCGTATGATTCACTTCCGGATTACTTGACTGTTCCTCGTCAATCAGCACATCCACTCCGTAGCCACTTTTATTCTGCCAGCGGACATTGGCCGTGTCACCGCCGTCTTTAGTCTGCATATCCGCGATAAAAACGGGAGCGCTTGAGAATTCTGGATAGAAGTTGATGGTATATAAATCGTGGGTCACAGAGTTAAGCGTCCTGTCTACGATATAATTCATTCCGTCAACCGTGCCGGAGGATGGCTCCCAAGCGATATAGGAGACAGTTTCAACAGCATTATGGCCTTTTTTAGAATTTTCCTGTTCCTGCAGTTCAATATCAAAACCACTATCTGATATATTATATATCCTGCCTGTTACCGCGTCCACTTCATTTTCGCTCGTTACGCCGCATGCCACAACCGGCGTTTGATTGAAAGCGCCATTAAAGCTCACAGCCTTTGAACTGCTTGTTTCAAAGGTGCCGGCTTCCACATTGATCCCATTTGGCAGTTCGTGCCTGCCGGTTTCCATTACAATGTAGCTGACACTTTCCGTAGCATGGGATCCATCAAGATAATCCCATTCCTGGATGCGGATATCAAAGCCTTGCTGGGTTACGTTGTTTATGCGAACGACAGCCGGGTGTTCGCCGTTTAAGCTTAACGGCTTGGCCACGACCACCGGATCGACAAATGTTTTGTTAAGAGAAACAGATGTCCATTCATGGTTGATATCAACCTCACCGGTTTCTATGACAAACTCCGAGGTATCCTCTGCGATGTCGGGCGAAAAGCCCATATAGCCGATCATCTCTGTGGTGTGATTGACTTCCGGGTTGCTGGACTCCTCCTCGTCTATCTGAACCTCGACGCTGCCGGCATTTTTGCTTTGCCATCTGACGTTGGCCGTATCCCCGCCGTCTTTGGTCTGCATATCTGCCACAAAGACAGGATCGTTCGCAAATGTTGGATAGAAGTTGATGGTATAGAAATCATGCGTCACATCATCAAGCGTCCTGTCCACGATATAATCCATTCCATCCACTGTGCCTGACGAGGGTTCCCAGGCAATATAGGATATGTTTTCAACGGCGCTGTGTCCGTTTTGATGAAGCTCCTGTTCCTGAAGGTCGAAATCAAATCCATTGAGGGAAATGTTGTATATTCTGCCGGTCACTGCATACAGATCGTTTTCAGTCGTCACGCCGCAAACCACGACGGGAATTTGATTGAATGCGCCGTCAAAATTTACGGTTTGCGTGCCATTTGTTTCAAAAGTGCCGGCTTCCACGTGGATTCCGTTTGGCAGCTCATGCCTGCCGGCTTCCACCACCGTGTAGCCGACGCTTTCCGTGGCGTGTGCCCCGTCGAGATACTCCCACTCCTGGATTCTAATCTCAAAGCCTTCCTGGGTCACATTGTTGATGCGGACGACAGCAGGCTGGCCGCCGTTTAAGCTTAACGGCTTGGCGACGACCACCGGATCGACAAATGTTTTACTAAAAGAAACGGATGTCCATTCATGGTTGATTGAAATCTCTCCCGTTTCCATGGTAAATGCCGTATCCTCCTGGACGCAGTCTAAATCGCTGCCGTCGCAGTCCTGGTCGATGCCGTCGCCGCAAATCTCTGTAGCACCGGGGAATATTGTCGCGTCGGTGTCATCGCAGTCGCCCTCATTCTCCGTGTATCCATCACCGTCATCATCGATGTTTTCGGGGCAGGTCAAGTCACTGCCATCACAGTCCTGATCGATGCCGTCGCCGCAGATTTCTGTAGCGCCGGGATAAATCGAGGCATCACTGTCATTGCAATCGCCCTCGTTCTCCGTGTAGCCGTCGCCGTCATCGTCAATATTCTCCGGGCAGGTGAGATCACTGCCGTCGCAGTCCTGGTCAATACCGTCCCCGCAGATCTCGGTGGCGCCGGGGTGGATTGAGGCGTCGTTGTCATTGCAGTCACCGTCATTTTCGGTGTACCCATCGCCGTCATCATCGATGTTTTCGGGGCAGGTCAAGTCACTGCCATCACAGTCCTGATCGATGCCGTCGCCGCAGATTTCTGTAGCGCCGGGATAGATCGAGGCATCACTGTCATTGCAATCGCCCTCGTTCTCCGTGTATCCGTCGCCGTCATCGTCAGTATCATCGGTTGAAGATGTCGTCTCGGAAACATATATTTCATAGGTCAATGTTTCGGAAAAGTCGCTTTCATTGCCATCCGCGTCAAAACTTGTGGCGGCGAAATCATATATTTTCCCTTCTTCCAGGCCGGAAATGGTGCAGCTGGTCGTATCCGCTGAGTTGATGGTTACATCTGATGTTGTTTTAAAATCAGTGCCTGATTCTCCGTAATAGATGTTGTAACCTGTGACTCTGCTGTCATCCGGTTTGGTCCAGGAAAGCGTCACATCACTTCCGCCGTCTCCGCAAAGCAGATCGCTGCCATCGCAGTCCTGGTCAATGCCGTCGCCGCAAATCTCTGTAGCGCCGGGGAATATTGTCGCGTCGGTGTCATCGCAGTCGCCCTCATTCTCCGTATACCCATCGCCGTCATCGTCTATGTTTTCGGGGCAGACTTCGTCACTGCCGTCGCAGTCCTGGTCGATCCCGTCCCCGCAGATTTCCTCTGCGCCGGGATATATTGAAGCGTCAGTGTCATCACAGTCGCCGTCGTTCTCCGTGTATCCGTCGCCGTCATCATCTATATCCTCAGGGCAGGTAAGGTCACTGCCGTCGCAGTCCTGATCAATGCCGTCACCGCATATTTCCTCGGCGCCCGGATAGATCGAGGCGTCGGTGTCATCGCAGTCGCCCTCATTCTCTGTATAGCCATCGCCGTCATCATCGATGTCTTCGGGGCAAGTCAAGTCACTGCCGTCGCAGTCCTGGTCGATCCCGTCGCCGCAGATCTCGGTGGCGCCGGGATATATTGAAGCGTCGGTGTCATCGCAGTCGCCCTCATTCTCCGTGTATCCGTCGCCGTCATCGTCGGTATCATCAGTTGATGAGCTTGTAGAGGTCACCTCGTAGGTTATAGCTTCGGAAAAATCACTTTCATTGGCATCTGAATCAAAACTCGTGGCGGCAAAATCATAGGTTTGCCCCTCGGTTAGGCCGGAAATGGTACAGCTGGTGGTATCCGCAGAATTAACCGTTTGATCCGGCGTAGATGAAAAATTGGTTCCGGTTGCCGTGGTGTAGACGTTATAGCCGACCACCCGGCTGTCGGCGGGCTTGTCCCAGCTTAGCGTAACTTCGGCTGAATAGCCTAATGATGGGGCTAAACAAAAAAATAAAATGGGAATAATTAGAAGTAATGCATGTTTTTTATTTGATGGGTTCATTGAGATCCTCCTAAAGTGTTTTTTCCGGCCGCGCTGGAAACAACACCTTAGGAGGTGTTGAATCCGCCCGGCAGGCCCGCCGCCATATCCTTATTTCCAGGACTTAGGCCGGTTCCTTTGCGTATCACCCTTTCAGGTGGTTTGCCTTTTTCAAGCGGTTTGTTCTAAATTTTTATGTTTTAAAAGAGCACAAATAAATTTAAAATCCTGTTAAAGATTTTTGAAGCAAACCGCATGCCAGCTTCTCAAGTTCATTCGGATGGATAGTTCGAAAACGGATCCATTCATGTATGAAATTCTTTAAAATTTAACAGGTTACAAAGTTCGCTCCTTTTCTCTTGATTAAAATCTGGAACGGGGTAAGTATGAAAAAAGCTTTTTGTAAAATTATTTTTTTGTATGAAATCGTATATGGCTGTCTATTAAAGTATACGCTCATATGGTGCCTATAAATCGTGCCTGAACGAAAACCGTCTTTTTCGCCAATATCTGTGTCAGGCGCAAATTTTAATCCTCAAAATACTTCGGGTATGTCTGCGGTTAAAATTTTCGCCTTCCCTGATCGTGACAAAAAATTCTGGTTTTCCTTCGGGCACTAAATAAGATTTCACTCTTACTTACAATTCTCGTGCCATAAAATTAACATTTTGATATCATTAGTTTTTAGTACATATCCGGTAAAGAGCGGGGGCGTATTTGTTACGAATCGTGCACTGATGGTTACCATTTTTTCCCATCAGGTATCCAGAAAACCACTCGGGACGGGAATCTAAATATATATGGGGCTCAGGGTGGGCATAACCGGAAAGCTATTCGCCCTATATCTTGTTTTTTTTGCGATTTTTTGCGCAACGGCGGTCTTCTTTTATGCCAATGTAAACCGTATTGTGGCCATCTCTGGAAATATCGTTAGTAAAAACAATAAGATAGCTTCAAACTCGAAGAAAATGATAGAAAGCCTTCTCAGCATGCAGGAATATAATGAAAAGTATTACCTGCTGAAGAAGGATAAATACTGGAATTTTTATCAATCCGCAAAAGAGACGTTCGAGGAGAATTTGGATGCCATTGTGAATTTGGGGGATTCAGGAGCCATATCGCTTGACCGATGGCAGGCACTGGACAACAGCTACCATCATTTTCACGAACAGGCGGGGGGGCCTGAGGGTTCCGAGGCAAAAAAGAACTGGATCCCGCAGTCCTTTATCAATAAGTGGATTGAACTTATATCCGCCGCCCGGGCGGAAAATGAAAAAAATACGGAAATGGCCCTTAGGAAAATCCACCAGAAGGGTCGATCCGCTGCGAGAAACGGGCTGTTTGGGTTTGGGGCGGCGATTATCTTTGGGTTGTTCGGGTGTATCTTTCTGGCAAAATCGATTGTTCGTCCTTTAAGGCGGTTGATCCAGGGGATCCGGTTGTTTTCCAAAGAAAGGATGAGCGAGACTATACAGATCCGATATAAGGATGAACTGGGGGAGCTGGCTGATGCGTTCAACGAGATGACCAAACGGTTGAAGCATGAAGAAAGCATGCGCTCTGATTTTATTTCCATGTTGAGCCATGAAATCAGAACGCCTTTGACCTCGATCCGGGAATCGGTGAACATGATCCTGGAAGAGGTCCTGGGGGCGGTTAATGACCGCCAGAAAAAATTTCTTAAAATTGCCAGTGCCGAGATCGGACGGATCTCTGATTTGCTCAATCACCTCATGCAGGTCTCACGAATGGAGGTAAAGGCGCTTGAAATCGACCCCCGACCGGTGGCCGCGTATGAACTCATATCAAAGAGTATTGAGCACTTAAAGCCCAGGGCGCAGACAAAAGGTATATCCTTTAATATAAAGGTGCCGACTGACGCCCCCAAAGTCATGTGCACACCGGAGCAGCTGCACCAGGTGTTTCTCAATATCCTGGGCAATGCGATCAAGTTTACCGATAAAGGCGGGGAAATAGGGATTTATGCAGTGGCCGAGAAAAAGGGGAAGTATTTGGCCTTTTCCGTCTCGGACAGCGGGCCGGGCATCTCTCAAGATGAGAAGACCCTTATATTCAATAAGTATTTCAGGTCAAAAGAGGTTCGCGGCCACATGGATGGGGTGGGTTTGGGCTTAAGTATTTCAAGGCAGATTATCGTTGCCCATGGGGGCACGATCTGGGTAAAAAGTGAAATCGGGAAAGGCAGCATCTTTGGATTTACGCTCCCGCTTGCCGATTCAGACTAAAATGAATTATTTTAAAAAATTGACGTGCCACATGATAATGAAAAAGCGGTATTTATGGCCTCAGTCCCCTTTTTTTCGCTTGGCGGCGCTGGGGCTGGTCATTGCCCTCGCCTTCGGATGCAGCGCGCTTAAAACAGAAGAGGCAAAACATATAAAAGAGACGCGTGAGTGGCAAACACTAAAAAATGGATATGAAGCCTTTGAACAAAAGGACTATGAAAAGGCGGCCCATATATTTAATGCGCTTTATCAACGGGGCAAGGCCGGCCGGATGGGCCGGCGGGCCCTTTATGGCCTGGCCTGCTCGCGTTTGATAATGGCGGCGGATGCCCAGCAGTATAATGACGCGCTCGCTTTGTGGGATCAGTGGGCCGGTCCGATGGCAAAAAATTTGGATGTTGAAGATCCCCGGATGTTAACCCCCCTATTGGTTCGCCTGAAGGCATCATTTCGAAAAAAAGCGCATATAGAGAAAAAGGATGATAAAATTCAAGCGCTTAATGAAAAGATGGAGGCGATGCGGGAAAAGATCGACAGGCTGACGCACCAGTTAAAAGAGCTGGAGGCCATTGATCAAAAGATCGAGCAAAAAAAGAAAGCGATATCTTCTCCCCAATAATCTTTCAACCTGTCATTTTATCGAAGGGGGCGGGAAATCTCATAAAATGGATAGGTGAGGGGCTTTTTTTTGAATTTACAGCCAACCATTCTCATTGTTGGAGAGAAAATTGCCACTTCTCTTCCTTGTTTTCTTT
>JAGXLR010000018.1 GCA_018334555.1 Desulfobacterales bacterium | reverse complement strand
GGGTCCCTTTGCCGGCCGCCAGAACAATCGCCGCTATGTTATGGTATTTGGTGCTCATAAAAATTAACAAAAAAAGGGCAAGTCATAACTGCTCATGAGTTGCCCTTTGATTAAATTGTCGAATGCACGTATATAAAATAATCGGCTTAAACCGATGCCTCAGCCAGCTTGATACGCTCCAGGGCACGGTACATGGCGGCTCGCGCACGCTCATAATTAACATTTTCTGCCTTTTCCTGCTCCAGACGTTTTTGTGCCCGCTCAAGCGCGGCCTTTGCCCGATCAATATCGATTTCGCTTCGCCTTTCCGCAGCCTCGGCAAGCACCGTTACCCGGTCCGGCAAGGCTTCTGCAAATCCGCCACTGACAAACAGTTCCCGCTCCTTGCCCCCGGCATCTTTATAGTGCAGCCGGCCAATTTTCAGAGAGGTTAAAAAGGGCGTATGCCCCCGAAGAACGCCGAATTCGCCCAGGGAACCGGGGGCCATTATGATCTGAGTATCTTCACTGACCACATATTTTTCAGGTGTAACCACCTCGAGTTTTACAATTTCAGCCATCTGTCGTTTCCCTCAAATTAAGATGATTCAGCAGACATCGTCTTGGCTTTCTCGGCCACTTCCTCAATAGTCCCGACCAAGTAAAACGATTGCTCCGGCAAATCGTCATGCTTGCCTTCACAGATCTCTTTAAACCCCCGGACCGTGTCCTCGATTTTTACATATTTCCCGGACAAACCGGTAAATGTTTCCGCCACATGGAAGGGTTGAGATAGGAAGCGCTGAATTTTTCGGGCTCGCGCCACCGTTACCTTATCCTCATCGGAGAGCTCTTCCATGCCCAGAATAGCGATAATATCCTGCAACTCTTTATATTTCTGGAGGATCTGCTGGACCTCCCGGGCCACCTGGTAATGCTCCTCGCCGATATAGGCGGCGTCAAGAATACGGGAAGTGGAGTCCAGAGGATCAACCGCCGGGTAAATGCCAAGCTCTGCAATCTGGCGGGAGAGAACAACCGTCCCATCCAAATGGGCGAATGTTGTGGCGGGTGCCGGGTCGGTCAAGTCGTCTGCGGGCACATAGACACATTGGACGGCCGTAATTGACCCCTTGTCCGTAGATGTAATCCGCTCCTGGAGCTCACCAAGATCCACGGCCAGTGTCGGCTGATAACCAACAGCCGAAGGCATACGGCCAAGCAGAGAAGAGACCTCCTGGCCGGCCTGGGTAAACCGGAAAATATTGTCGATAAATATCAAAACATCCTGGCCTTCCTCATCCCGGTAATATTCGGCTTCGGTCAAGGCCGAAAGCGCCACCCGGGAACGTGCCCCCGGCGGTTCGGTCATCTGACCATAAACCAGCGAGGCCTTTGGAAGCACGCCGGATTCTTTCATTTCATGGTAAAGGTCGTTTCCTTCGCGCGTTCGCTCCCCGACACCGGCGAAAACCGAGATACCGCCATGCTCCATGGCGATATTGTTGATCATTTCCATCATAATAACGGTTTTGCCCACACCGGCACCGCCGAAAAGGCCCATTTTGCCGCCCCGTGGAAACGGCACCAGAAGATCGATAACCTTTACGCCGGTTTCCAGCACGTTAACGGATGTATCCTGTTCGGTAAATTTCGGCGCCGGCCGATGAATCGGCAGCATTTTCTTTCGGTCAACAGCCCCCAGGCCGTCCACCGGCCGCCCGACAACATTTAGAACCCGGCCCAATGCGGTTTCACCAACCGGCATCATAATCGGTTTGCCGGTATCCTTGACCTGGGCGCCGCGAACCAAACCATCTGTAACGTCCATTGCAATGGTTCGAACCACATTATCCCCCAGATGCTGGGCGACTTCCACAACCAGGTTATCCTCTTCATCACTGATTGATGGATTGGAAATAAGAAGCGCGGTCAATATTTCAGGGAGTTTTCCCTGCTCGAACTCCACGTCGACAACAGGCCCCATCACCTGTGTAATTTTCCCGATGTTTTCTGCCATGGATAGACCTCCTCAAACTATATAGGGCAAAATATTATTGTTTATCCTTTTAGTGCTTCGGCACCGCCGACAATATCCATCAACTCCATCGTAATGGCCGCCTGGCGCGCCTTATTATAGCTCAGCGTCAGGCTCTCAATCATGTCGTCACATGCCTTTGTCGCGTTATCCATTGCCTTCATCCGTGCCGCATGTTCACTGGTAGAAGTTTCAAGTAAGGCATTATACAACTGAATATATACATTTCGAGGGAGCATCTCGTTTAACAACTCATCCGGAGAGGGCTCAATGATATGCTCGGCCATGTACGGGGCATCCTCATCCGCCGCTTCTTTTTCACCGGCCTGGAGCACCGGTATGGGCAAAAGCTGCTTGACAGTCGGCGGTTGACTGGCCATCCCTTGAAATTGGGCATACACCACATGGACCTCGTTATAGGATTCGTTCAGGAATCCGTTGATCAACTCCTGACCGGCGGTAGAGGCGATATTGAATCCAAATTTGCCGCCGACGACATTCAGGTATTCCTTATCGATCTGGAACTTGTTCTTGCGGCACCAATCCCGACCTTTTTTGCCAAAATTCGTAAAACTGACATGACGGCCCTGATTCAATTGTTCATTGGCAAATTCCTCCGCCGTCTCAATCAGGTGCGTATTAAAGCCGCCGCACAACCCGCGATCCGATGTCATCAGTACGATATGCGTATGGTTGACTTCCTCAGCAGGCATCAATAGCGGGCTGCTTTCATCTCCGGCTTTATCTGCAATGTTGCCCAAGACCTCGGCAAATTTTTCGGCATAGGGCCGAAACGACTCCATAGCCGTTTGGGCGCCTTTCAATTTGGAAGAGGCCACCATATTCATGGCCCTGGTAATCTTCTTGGTTTTTTTGACACTCGTAATTTTAGCCTGGACTTCTTTTAACGACGCCATATATCTTTGCCCTTATCAGCGATTATTTGATTGTGTCCTTGAATTCGTCAGCATATTCATTGAACGCCTTCTCCATCTTCTGATCGAGCTCATCGCTAACCTTACGCTCCTCCTGAATCGTTTTGAAAATATCCGGGTAGCGGGATTCGATAAACTGATAGAGCCCAGCCTCATACTTGGCCAGAACATCGAGCGATAAATCGTCAAGATACCCCTTGGTTCCAGCGTAGATAATCACCACCTGTCGCTCCAGCGGCAGCGGCTGGTATTGCGGCTGCTTGAGGATTTCCACCAGACGTTCCCCTCGGGTCAGCTGTTTCTGTGTGGACGCATCAAGGTCGGACCCGAATGCGGCAAAGGATTCAAGTTCCCGGTACTGGGCCAAATCAAGGCGAAGCGTCCCAGCTACCTGCTTCATCGCCTTTTCCTGTGCAGACCCGCCAACACGGGAGACCGACAATCCAACGTTGATCGCCGGTCGCACACCGGCGAAGAAGAGGCCGGGTTCGAGATAGATCTGGCCATCGGTGATTGAAATAACGTTTGTCGGAATATATGCGGAAACATCGCCGGCCTGGGTCTCGATAATCGGCAGGGCGGTTAGGGATCCGGCGCCAAGCTCATCGCTTAGTTTTGCCGCGCGTTCAAGCAAACGGGAGTGATTGTAGAAAATATCCCCGGGATAAGCCTCACGTCCAGGCGGACGGCGCATCAAAAGCGATACCTGGCGATAGGCGGCCGCCTGCTTGGAAAGGTCATCATAGATAATCAATGCATGCTGGCCTTTGTCCCGGAAATATTCGCCCATGGCACATCCCGCATAGGGGGCGATATACTGCTGGGTGGCCGGATCACTGGCACAGGCGGAAACGACCGTCGTATATTCCATGGCCCCGTATTTTTCCAGTACTGACACAACCTGCGCGACCGTTGCTTGCTTCTGGCCGCATGCCACGTAAATACAGTAAACGTCGGTATTTTTCTGGGCCAGAATCGCGTCAACAGCAACAGCCGTCTTCCCGATCTGCCGGTCGCCGATGATTAACTCCCGCTGTCCCCGTCCGACAGGGGTCATGGCATCGATAGCCTTCAGTCCGGTGTAGCAGGGTTCATGAACGCTTTTTCGGTCAATAACGCCGGGAGCGACCCTTTCAATCCGGCTCGTCTCAGCGCCTTCAATCGGCCCTTTGCCATCAATCGGCTCACCTACGGCTGAGACAACCCGGCCAAGTACCGCCTCACCGACCGGGACCTCTGCAATACGACCGGTCCGCTTGACGATATCACCTTCCTTGATCTCAGTGTCTTCGCCCATGACGGCGATACCGACATTATCCTCCTCAAGGTTCAAGGCAAGACCAAGCACGCCATTCGGGAATTCGACGAGTTCGAGCGCCTGGACCTTTTCGAGACCATAAACACGGGCGATACCGTCACCTATGGATAAAACCACGCCGGTTTCGCTCAGCTCGACCTTCTTGTCAAATTCCTGAATCTGATCCTTAATAATTTGACTAATTTCTTCAGCTTTTATTTCCATTAGACCCTCTCACCCCTTTTTAATGATTCTCTCATATTTTCCAATTGCGTCTTTATACTTCCATCCAGAACAAGATCCCCGATTTTGGTCACCACTCCGCCAATAATTTCCGGATCCTGTTCGGCATCCAATACGACCTCTTTGCCGGTCATCTTTGAAAGTGCATTGCGGATTTCCTCGAATTTTTCAGAGGACAACTCCTCGGCAGAAATCAGGTTGGCGCGAACGATCCCCTTTAACTCATCGGCCAGCTTATTATAATTGGTGGCAATCTGACGAATATAGGAGATACGGCCTTTATTGAAAAGCAGGATCAAAAACGACCGCATCACATTAGAGATCTTCATGGCATCGAGCACCGCGACAAAGACTTTCCGGCGATTTTCTGTGCTATACAGGGGGTTGGTCATCATTTCCTCGAGTTGCTCCTGTTGGTCAAACAACCCGATAAAGCCTTCCAGCTCCTCCCTATATGTTTCAGCCTGGCCGTCTTCCCTGCCGATGAGCATCAGGGCTTTCGCATATCGTCTGGCAATCGCTGAACTTCTCACTTTTTCACCACCTCATTTAAATATTCATCAATTAATAAGCGTTGATCGTCTTCTGTAATACCTTTTCTCAGTTTGTCTTCAGCTTTTGCGATGGCTTTTTCGAGAACTTCCGTTTCAAGCTGTTTTTTGGCTTGATTGAATTCATGGTCGATCGTTCGACGGGCCTGCTCTTCAAGCTTGGCGGCGGAAGCCTCTGCCGCCTCCAATATTTTTTCCCGCGCCGCCTTACCCTGCTGTCTATACTGTTCTATAATCTGTTCTTCTTCTTCGCTTAATTTGGCGAGCCTGTCGTTATATTCGGCCAACTTCTGCTCAGCGGCTTTCTTTTTCACTTCCAGATCATCGAGTTGTTCCTGAATCCCTTTGATCCGGCCACCGAGAAATTGTGAAACGGGTTTTCTCAAGAGAAAGATCAGGAGGGCCAGCAATACGACGAAATTCATTACGCGGTAGGTATCGGTGGCTTCCCATCCACCGCCGCCGCCATGATCCCCGCCAGTGGATGCAACAACCACAGCCGGCACAACAAGGAACAGAAAAAAAGGCAAAAAACTGCTGAAAAATGGTCGTACCTTGTTTAGTAATCCTTTAAAACTCATTAAACCGCCCTCCCCAGAATTTTCTGACTGATATCATCAGCAAATTTATCCACTTCCTTCTCCAAGGATTGTCGGGCGGCCTCTATGTCTGCGGCAATCTGCTCTCGAACCTGGGCCAAATCCTGTCGGGATTTTTCGTTTATCTGCTCGATCTTTTCCTTTTCAAGGTTTTTGGCCTCATTTTCAAAGGCCTCTTTTTCTCCAAGCCCCTTGGTCCTGGCTTGTTTAAGGCCGTCCTTGATCGACTGATCCTTCTCTACCACATCCTGTTCAAAACGTTCGATGCCCGTTTCCAGCCCTTCCACCTTTTCTTTACGTTGACTGATAATTCCCCGGATCGGCCGGTAAAGAACGAGATTTAACGCCCATATCAAAACCACAAAATTGATTATTTGAATGACGAGCGTATAGTTGATTTCTACCATAAAGTCATCCTCCGCAATTTTCCCGGTCGTCTAAAACATCTGAGAATTTGTAAGCTGTGTTCATCTTTAAATTTAAGCAAAAATAGCTATCACCAATTTATTGTATTTGTCAAAACTTTTTTGAAAAATTTTTCCGTCAAAGACCATTTTACCCGTTGCCGATCCAAACGAATGCCCGGAGCGATGTCAATAAATCGGTATCCAAGGCAGCCGAATGACCGTTTCCGTAATAGCCGGACTAGTCCTTCATGAACCGCCGCATACTGATATTCATCAATAGTCCGACGCCAAGAAACGCCGTAACAATGGAGGAACCGCCATAGCTCATCAAGGGCAAAGGCATGCCAACGACCGGCATAAGTCCGATTACCATACCGATATTAATGAATATCTGCCAGAAGAACATGGCGGTAATACCGACAGAGAGGATGGTACCGAATTTGTCCCGACAGGCATAGGCGATATTCAGGCCAAAAACGATTAAAAACAGATACAGAAACAAAACGCCGAAGGAGCCCAAAAACCCCCATTCTTCAGCCAAAACGGAAAAAATAAAGTCCGTATGCTGCTCCGGCAGAAAAGCAAGCATTTTCTGTGTGCCGTTTAGATAGCCTTTGCCAAAAAGCATACCGGAGCCTACGGCAATTTTCGATTGTCGGATGTGGTAGCCGGCCCCCAATGGATCGCGATTCGGAAAAATCAGTGTCAGAATACGCTCCTGCTGATAGGGTTCCAGTAGGTTCCAGCCGATAGGGAGGATAATCACCAGAATCAGGATGAAAAAGAACAGCGTTTTTTTTTCGATTTTTGTAAAAAGCGCCATGGTTGCGCCGATCAACACAATCGTCCCGGCGGTGCCAAGGTCCGGCTGGGAGGCAATAAGAAAGAAGGGCAAGCCGATTAAAATGATCGGCAATATCAGGTCTCGCAGATTAAGGCCGGATGGCTTAACCCCATTGGAGAAATATCTGGCCAGAATAATAACCACCCCCAGCTTGACCGGTTCGGATGGCTGCAGGCTTACAGGACCGACTGCCAGCCAACGGGTGGATCCGCCCACGTGTTTGCCGAAAATAAGGACGCCAACCAGCAACAGGATGCATCCGATATAGATATACGGCGACCATTTATCCAGGTATTTGTAGTTGAAGGTAAAGGAGAGGATCATGATAAAAAAACCCGCAGACAGCCATATCATCTGCTTGTAATAAAGAATACAGCGGATGCCGCCGGTGTTGACAGCGCTGTAGAGCAGCATCAGGCCAATGCCGGCAATCATCAACGTGACTACCAGAAGCCCCCAGTCAAAATACTGCACGAGTCGTCTGTCAAACATAGAGAAAGCGTATGATAAAAATGTTTTGGGTGATTCACGCAATGGCCGTCGTATAGGAAGCCGCTCCTAAATGATAAGCCCCTTATATGAGGATCACCCGTTGGTTGCGGATACTCAATTACCCCAATCGTCTGGATAATGCAAGGGGTAACCATTTTTCACGGGATCAAAACCCAGAACTTGTGATAGGCTATCCGTATCTGATAAATTGAGGCTAGAACTGAAGCGTTTGGTGCCATATCAAGGCGTTGGGAGGAATAATGGCGAGCAATGTTTTTTTCATCGATTTCAGGGCTTCCTATAAAAAAAATTTTGTGGGCAAGCTCAAACAATTAACCGAGACGGCCGGTCTGCCGGAGCGGATCAGGAAAAATGATCTGGTGGCCCTCAAGCTGCACTTTGGCGAACGGGGTAATACGGCTTTTATCCGGCCCGTCTATATCCGGCATATCGTTGATACGGTCAAGGCCGCAGGGGCAATGCCTTTTCTGACGGATGCCAATACGCTCTACGCCGGATCCAGAGGCAACACGGTGGATCATCTGAAAACCGCCGTTGAAAATGGGTTCGACTTCTCCGTGGTCAATGCCCCGCTTGTCATCGCCGATGGGCTTCGCGGAAAGTCAGAAACTACCGTTTCGATCGACCAGAAAAATTGTAAAGAGGCGTACATCGCGTCGGATATCGTTGAGGCGGATGCCCTGATATCGATTGCGCATTTTAAAGGCCATGAACTGACGGGTTTTGGCGGCGCCATAAAAAATGTGGGCATGGGTTGCGCCTCAAGGCGGGGAAAAATGGATCAGCATTCGGATATGGCGCCAAAGATTAAAAAGAAAAGATGCGTGGGATGCGGGGAATGCGCCCGGCATTGCGCCCAGGGGGCCATATATTTTGTCGATGAAAAGGCCCATATCGACCCTGAAAAATGTGTGGGGTGCGGCGAATGCATTCTGGTATGCGAGCAGGGGGCGGTTCAAATCCGGTGGAACCAGTCAATTCCGAGATTTATGGAGTATATGGTGGAATATACGGCCGGCGTGTTGAAGAATAAGGGCGAAAAGAGCCTTTTTATCAATTTCATCAATCATGTATCGCCGGCCTGTGACTGCCCGCCTTACAATGATGCCCCGATCGTCAGGGACATCGGTGTGGCTGCCGCAACAGACCCGGTGGCTCTGGATCAGGCCTGTGTCGATCTGGTCAACAATGAAACCGCGCTGCCGGGCTCCTGCGTCAAACAAAATCAGGAGGCCGGAGAGGACAAGTTTAAGGGCCTTTACCCGAAAGTGGACTGGCCCCTGCAGCTGGCCTATGCGGAAGAAATCGGTTTGGGAACCCGGGCCTATGAGTTGATTAGACTTTGATAGAACCTAGGCCCCCTTCTCAGCCGTGTTCTTAAATGCGGTTTTCGGGAAAAAGCAGTATGGGCATTGTTCGGGCGGATCTTCGCCGTAATGCACATGGCCGCACATTCGGCACCGCCAGGCGGTTGTCTCCGGATCATCCGGATGGTTCACGGTTTCCGGCTGCTTGTTGAGGTGCAGCGGTAAATCTTCGAGGGGCGGCATGGCCGGCTGGTAGGTATGCATCGCATAACCGGAGACAATCATCCGCTGAATTTCGCTGGTGCCCTCATAAATACGGTAGAGCCGGATATCCCGAAGCAGCTTTTCGACGGGAAACATCTTGGTATAGCCATAGCCGCCAAAAATCTGGAGGGCTTCGTTAGCCACTTCCAGGGCCGACTCGGACGCATAGAATTTGGCGATTGAGGCATTGATCGTGGGATCGATATCGTTATCCGCCTCCCACGCGGCTTTCCAGGTCAATAACCGGGAGGTTTCAATTTTCTGGTACATCTCGGCGATTTTAAACTGAAGGCTCTGGAAGTTGGCGATCTTGGTACCGAAAGCCCGCCGCTTCTTGACATAATCGATGGCATATTCCATTGCCGAACGGGCCGCCCCCACGGAAAAGGCCCCGATAACCGGTCGGGTGCGGGAGAACGTCTTCATCGCAAGATAAAACCCCTCGCCCGGCTCTGCAATCACATTTTCCCCGGGGACCCGGACATTATCGAAATGAATGCCAACGGTGTTAGAACACCTTTGGCCCATTTTCGGTATGGTCCGACCCACCGTAACGCCCTCCCAGTCACGCTCCACCAGAAACGCACAGATCCCCTTGTGCTGGGATTCAGGGTCGGTAGTCGCAAATATCGAATAGTAATCGGCAACCCCCCCGTTCGTCACCCAATACTTGGTGCCGTTTAAAATGTAGTCGTCTCCGTCGGGCGTCGCCTTGCAGCGTATTCCAGAGACATCGGAGCCCATTACGGGCTCGGAGGTCGCAAAACTCATGAGTTTAAACTCCCGGGCGATCCGGGAGAGGTACTTTTCTTTTAACGACTCCTTCTCGGAGAGGATCAAGGGCTCCATGCCAAGGGAGTTGTCAAAAATCGAAGTGGCAATACCCGGACAGGCGGCGGCTATCTCTTCAGTAACCAGCACGCCCTCGATGATACCATAGCCTTTGCCGCCATATTTTTCCGGAATATCGGTGCTGGAAATCCCCGCCTCATAAGCCGCCCGCAGCACTTCCAATGGCACCTCGTCTGCCTCATCGTAATACGCGGCAACCGGCAGGACATGTTCAAGTGCAAATTCCCGGGCTCTGTGCTGGAGCTCCAATTGTTCGTCGGTTAGTTGAAAATCTAGCATTTACGCCTCCTGAGCAAAGTAGAAGGGTTAAGTCGGGGGCAAGCAAGCCCCCAGACGATAGCAAGGTCTTACTGTTTTTTGTCCGCCTTTTGCTGTTTTTTTATCTTGGCCCATTGATCCCGCAGGGTGACGACCCGGTTGAACACCGGTTGGTCCGCAGTGGAATATTTGAGATCCTTACAGAAATACCCCAGCCGTTCGAACTGGCACGGCTCTCCAATGCCGAGCCCGGCAAGCGCGGGTTCAAGCTTTGCCTTGCCTAAAATTTCAAGTGAATCCGGATTCAGCACCGCCTTAAAATCTTCTGCAGCCGCCGGATTTTCAACGGTAAAAAGATGATTATAAAGCCTGACCTCCCCGTTGACGGCATGATCGGCCGATACCCAGTGGAGGGTCGATTTTACTTTTCGGCCGTCCGGGGCATCCCCCCCGCGGGTTGCCGGATCATAGGTGCACCGAAGCTCGGCGATCTCCCCGTTTTCATCCCTGACTATGCCGGTACAGGTAATAAAATACGCATATCTGAGCCGGACCTCGCGGCCCGGTGCCAGTCGGAAAAATTTTTTGGGCGGATCCTCCATAAAATCCTCCCTCTCAATATAGAGTTCGCGAGAGAATGGTATAAGGCGCGTTCCCATACGCTCGTCCTCCGGATTGTTAATCGCCTCGAGGGATTCCGTCTCACCGGCCGGATAGTTTTCGATAACCACCCTTAACGGCCTAAGCACCCCCATAAAACGGGGGGCATGTTTGTTCAGGTCCTCGCGGATGCAGTGCTCAAGAAGCGCCAGATCCACCATGCTGTCCCTTTTGGCGACGCCGATGCGATCGCAAAAATTCCGAATGGCCCCGGGCGTATAGCCGCGCCGCCGGAAGCCCGAAATGGTCGGCATACGGGGATCGTCCCAGCCGTCCACAAAGCCGCCGTCGACCAGCTCGATAAGCTTGCGTTTGCTCAAAACGGTATAGGAAAGATTCAGCCGGGCGAACTCGATCTGCTGGGGATGGTAGATACCCAACGTGTCCAGTATCCAATCGTACAATTCCCGGTTGTTCTCGAATTCAAGGGTGCAAATCGAGTGGGTGATGCGTTCAATCGAATCCGAAAGACAATGGGCAAAGTCATACATGGGATAAATGCACCATTTATCATTCGTGCGATGATGGGATCGCTTTCGGATCCGATACAATGTGGGATCGCGCATAATAATATTGGCGGCCGCCATATCGATTTTGGCCCTGAGCACGCATTCCCCTTCCTCAAATTCGCCGGCGGCCATGCGTTGAAATAGATCAAGATTCTCTTCGACGGATCGCTGCCGGTAGGGACTTTCCTTGCCGGGCTCCGTTAAGGTACCCCGATAGGCGCGTATTTCTTCAGGGGCTAAACTGTCGACATAGGCTTTACCAAGTTTTATCAGGGAAATGGCATACTCATAGAGTCTGTCAAAATAATCGGATGAAAAATACAGATGCGCGTCCCAGTCAAACCCCAGCCAGCGGACATCCTCCTTTATGGATTCGACATAGGTGACATTCTCCTTGCTCGGGTTGGTATCATCGAAACGCAGATGACAGGTTCCGCCAAATTCCTCGGCAAAGCCGAAATTCAGACAGATGGACTTGGCATGGCCGATATGGAGGTATCCGTTGGGCTCCGGCGGGAATCGGGTCACTACGCGCCCTTCATACTTGCCGCGCTTTAGGTCCGCCTGAATAATCTGACGAATAAAATTTGACGGCCCCGAGGGTTCTTTAGCATCCGTTGGCATATATCCTATGACTCCTTTGTGTTTTTCTCCAAATAGCTTCGCATGAGTTTACCGGCAATGGGACCGGCACCGCTTGATCCGTGTTCACCATGTTCGACCAGCACGGATACGGCAATTTCCGGGTTATCCGAAGGGGCATAGCCGATAAACCAGGCATGGGGTTTGTACTGGTCCTCCACCTCTTCAGAGCGCTCCTCCCCTTTTTTACGGCTGACGATTTGCGCTGTTCCGGTCTTTCCGCTGATTTCTATGGACTTGTCCCGCACGTGCCAGTAGGCCGTACCGTGCCGGGCATTTACCACCCGCCATAGGCCCTTTCGGATGGTTTCCAGCGTTTTCTTGCCGGCCGGCAGCCGACCGCTGATAGCCGGCCTCCCCTTTTTGACCTGTTTGCCTTCAACCGTTTCGATAGTTTTTAAAATGGTCGGCTGGTAGCGGGTGCCCCCGTTTGCTATCGCAGCTATCAGAACCGCCATCTGCAAGGGCGTGACCAGATTATAGCCCTGGCCGATGGCAATCGACAGGGTCTCCCCGCCCTGCCACGGGCTGCCATAGCGCTCGAGCTTCCATTCCGAGGTCGGGATCAATCCATCGGCTTCCCCATTGAGATGAATCCCCGTAGGCGATCCAAGTCCACAGCCGTGCGCATATTTGGCCAGCGTATCGACATTTAGGCGCTTTCCCATATGATAAAAAAACACATCGCAGGATTGTGAAAGCGCCTGTACTACATTCAGGCGCCCGTGCCCCACTTCTTTCCAGCAATGGTACAGCCGATTACCATATTGATAATGGCCGGGGCAATAGACCTCTTCGTTTATATTGACAAGCGCCTCCTCAAGCGCCGCCATAGCCGTGACGATTTTGTAGGTAGAGGCGGGCGGATATTCCCCCTGCAGCGCTTTATTCATCATCGGCTGCTCCGGGTTGCCGGATAAAGACTGCCATTCTTTCGGACTCATGCCGTCAACAAAATGATTCTGGTTAAACCCGGGGCTGCTGGCCATTGCGAGGATTTCCCCGGAATCGGGGGCCATGGCAATAACGGCCCCGACACTTTCGCCCAAAAGCGTCTCCGCCATTTGCTGGAGTTTGTAGTCAATGGTCAAATAGATGTTGTGCCCCGGCTCAGGCGGCACCCTATCCAGCACGTCAACCACCTGACCGCCGGCATTTACCTGGACGATGCGGCCCCCGGGCTCTCCGGCCAGATAATCTTCAAACGCCTTTTCCACGCCGAACCGACCGACATAAGCCCGCCCTTTTAATCCGCCCCAGAATTTTGCCGCACGGATTTCCCCAGGGCTCAGTTCGCCCAGATAGCCCAGCAAATGGGACGCCAAAGACGGATGCCGATAATGACGCCGGGCCCTTGTTTCAATGCTTATACCGGGCAGTTCAAACCGATGGGCGGAAACCGCGGCCATGGTGTTCCGATCAATATCCTCCTGAATCAACACCGGCTCATAGCCCCCGCTACCACCTTTTTCAAGCTTAGTCATAATATCTTCAGGTTCAAGCTCAAGAAAGGCAGAAATTTTTTTTACCGTCTGATCCAGTGGCTCGGCATCCTTCTCGATCATTTGGAGATTAAAGGACGGCCGGTTTTCAACCAGCAAATGGCCGTTTCGGTCGTAGATCAATCCACGAAACGGCTTTATTCGTTCCCTCCGGATACAGTTATTTTTGGAAATCCGGTGGTAATATTCCCCCTTGATAATCTGCATATAGCTCAGGCGGCCGCCCAGAAAGATAAAGGCGATCACCATCCAGCACATAAGCCCGAAAAGCCGACTCCGGTACCACTCGGGATCCACGCGTTGAAGGTATTTTTGTGTATGGTTTTGGGCGCTCATAAACTGTATTGCGGCCTATATCTTTTCCGGCCGGTTGCGTAAATGGTCCACTCCGGCGAATACATACGCCAGCAGGCGATAGACCATCGGCGCGGTCAGAAGAACCCAGACCAGTTGGGCGATCAATGTATGAAATGCCCGGGCATAGAAATGCGTCGTCATTTCGGAGAGCATTAACACCCCGTCGACTATCAGGCTTTCAACGACGACGCCGACCGCCGTACAGACAGTAAATAATACGGCTTCTCCGGCATGGAAATAGGCCGTAATGTTTCGGAACATGAGAAAAACAAGCATGAAGGCCGCCATGTAAACGCCGTTCGGCGCTCCGGAAACCATATCCATGAGAAACCCGATAACCAGTACCACCACCAGCCCGGCCGGTAGCCCGCGAAAAAGGCTGAAATAAACGACAAACGGAATCAGGATGTCATAGAAAGGAAAAAAATTGGGCAAACCGGAGAGGATCGCCGTTTGCAGCCCTATTAGAACGATACCAAGAATCAGGTAAAAAACATAGCGCATTATTTTTCAGCAACATTATAATCCGGCGGATTTAGAAGTACCATGACTTCTTCCAAAGTCTTGAAGTCAACAAACGGCGTAATTTCGATATTTTGAAATAATCCGGAGTTCCGTCGCACGACTTTGGACACATGGCCGATCCGAAACCCTTTGGGATATATACCATCCAAACCGGAAGTCATCACGATGTCATCCACTTTGACGTCTTTTTTTCGCAGCGTATACTCGAATCGGCATTTTCCGCTGTCAGTGCCTTTGGCAATGCCACGGGCCCGGCTTCGTTGAATCATCGCGTCCACGGCGCTGTTTCTGTCAATGATCAAAATAATCTTCGCATGCTCGTCGGTCGCATGCAAAATATGGCCGACAACACCTTTGGGCGTGAGCACCGGATCCAACGGGCGGACACCGTCTTGCGTACCTTTGTTTATAAAAACGCTCCGATACCAGGGCGACGGCTCCCTGGCGATCACTTCCGCCGCCAGATATTCATAAGGGCTCTGCCGCTTAAGCCGGACCAACTCACGTAGCCGCTCGTTTGCAATTTCCAGCTCCCGGCATTGATGGCTTTTCCGCTTGGCCAGCTCGAGCTTCTCCCTCAGCCGCTCATTTTCGTATCCCACCGAAACCAGGCAAAAATAATGCTCCCACAGATCATCGACAAACCTGACGGAGGTATGAATAGCCTCCTGAACGGGGGAGACAAAAAAAATGGCCGCCTTGGCGGCGGCGTCGTAAACAGTGGACTTGCGGATTATATCAATGGAAAAAACGATCCCATTAAGGGCGATTAGGATTGTCGCGCCGACAACGACCATCGTTTTCTTCGAAAACATGAATCAGTCGATAACTACCTGTTTAAGGATTTCTATGCTGTTTAGCGTCTTCCCCGAGCCAAGGGCAACAGTGGATAGCGGGTCATCGGTCACGGTAATCGGCAGCCCGGTTTCTTCACGCAGCAGTTTGTCGAGATTTTTCAGGCAGGCGCCGCCACCGGTCAATACGATGCCCCGGTCCACGATATCGGCTGCCAATTCCGGCGGTGTCTGCTCGAGGGCAATTTTTGTGGTTTCAACGATTGCGTCAATCTGTTCGGAAATCGCCACACGAATCTCTTCGGAATCAATGGCAAGAATTTTGGGAATGCCGGATACCAGATCGCGTCCCTTGACTTCAATGGTTTCATAGTTTTCGGAGTCCGGGTAGGCGTTGCCAATGGTTGTTTTGATGATTTCAGCGGTTCGTTCACCAATCAAAAGGTTATACTTTCGCTTGACATACTGCATGATGGCCGTATCCATTTTATCGCCGGCCACACGGATGGAACGGCTATAGACAATACCCGCAAGAGAGATAACAGCGACCTCGGTGGTACCGCCCCCGATATCCACGACCATATTACAGGTCGGCTCCGTAATCGGTAGCCCCGCTCCGATAGCCGCCGCCATAGGCTCCTCAATCAGAAAAACCTCCCGGGCGCCTGCAGATTCCGATGCCTCCTTGACGGCCCTTTTTTCAACCGGCGTGATGCCGGTGGGAACGGCGATAACGATACGGGGTCTGACAAAGGAACGACGATTGTGCACTTTGCGGATAAAATGACGCAGCATGGCCTCGGTGACATCAAAATCGGCGATCACCCCGTCGTGCATGGGGCGGATGGCAACGATATTGCCGGGCGTCCGGCCAAGCATGTTCTTGGCTTCGAGGCCGACGGCCAGCACCCGGTTTTTCATTCGGTTATCCGTGCGTACGGCAACCACCGATGGTTCGCTCAGGACGATGCCTTTGCCCCGTACATAGACCAGCGTGTTGGCTGTACCCAAATCAACCGCCAGATCATTGGAAAAAACCCCCAGCAATGCGTCAAGAAACACTCTCGCCTCCTTTTTCCTTTAAACCCCGATACCCGTTTGCCCGCCAGAAATTAACTTTTATGGCTAACAGAAAAGGGGGTTGATGGCAAGCACAAATAGGTATCGGTTACCCCATGCCCCATACCCAATACCGATAGATGCCATTTCGGGCTTTAGTGAGAAATCTTTTATTTGAAACGCTCAATTTAGGTTAAAGGCATTGGCCCATAACGGCATTATGCAGGGCAGGCCGAAACGTCTTGATGCCCTCGTTCTCCCGGCTGGGATGGATCCGATTGGTCAGCAGAACAATGATGATTGAACGATCCAGGGCCATCCAGAAGGATGTTCCCGTAAAGCCAAGGTGCCCCACGGTGGCCGCTGGCTCAAAATATATGCCGGCGCTGGAGCCCTCATCAGATGGCATGTCAAATCCAAGCGGCCTTTCATAACCCGGGGGGCGTTTTAAGAATTGGCCCATAATCCGGGGCGGAAATATACCGCCTTGGCCTTTTACCCCCTTCAGCAGAGAAAAAAGCAGGGAATAGACCGCCCCGGCGGTTCCGAACAGGCCGGCATGGCCGGAAACGCCGCCCAGCGCATACGCGTTTTCATCGTGCACAAAGCCCTCAACCATCTGATTGCGCCAGGCGCAATATTCAGTAGCGGCAAAATCCCTCGCCGGTATAGACCGGCTGGTATCGATAAAAAACAAATCCTTGATACCAGTGGGCCCGTATACTTGCCTGGCAACGAACGCATCCAGACGGCAACCGGCGATTTTCTCGACTATAAGGGCCAGCAGCATAAAACCAATATCACTGTATGTCGTCTCTTCGCCCGGCGGATGGATCAGCGGCTCCCTTAACAAAAGCGTCTGCAAGCGGTTTTTTCGATCCGACAGCGGGTATCGGCACAAATCTTTAAAATATGGCCGGTAAGCCGGCAGACCGGAAATATGGGCCAATAGATGCCTGATCCGGATGGGGGCTTTCTCAGAGCCTGCGAACCCAGGCAGAATTTCGTCAACCCGCTGATCCAGGACAAGCCTGTTTTCCTGAATCAGCCTGGCAACCGCCAGAGTTGTTGCCAGGGGTTTGGTAAATGAGGCCAGATCAAAGACCGTATCCCTCGTCATTTTTCGACTGCTTAGGATATTGGCCTTTCCATAGGCTTCAAAAAAATAGATATCTCCGCCCCGGGCAACAAGCAGAACGCCGCCGGGAAAGACGCCATCGGCGACCCCCTGTTTCATAAGGCCGTCCACTTTATCCTTTTCCATATTCTCCGGCCTTGATGACTTATTATAGCCTAAATTGAGCGTTTCAATTTAGGTATAAACCGTTTGATGCGACCCCCTACACCCCCTATCCCCTTTTACAGCCTACGTATCAGCGAAAAAACCGCAATGATAGGACAGTACCCCCTCGTCCGCATCGAGCGTTGCCTCGACCCCCATCGGCATCATTACATTGCTCGGGCCATGTCCGGCCGGGATTCCGGCAATTATGGGAACCGGCGGTTCAGAGAAAATATTCTCCACAACGCCGATGATATCCTCCAGTCGGCCGCAATCGGTGAAATTTCCCATAATCACCCCTTTAACCCGGCCAAGCCGACCCGCCAGCTTCATCTGGGAGAGCATTCGATCAATGCGATACGTGGCTTCGCCGATATCCTCGATAAACAGGAGCCGGTCGTTAAAATCAGGCTCGAACGGGGTCCCGATCAAATGGGACAGCGTGGTCAGGTTGCCGCCAGTTACCTCTGCCGAGGCCCTCCCCGGCCGGATGCCCCGGCAAGCCGCCGCCCTTAACTGCCAGCGCCCGCCCGACTCGAAGATACGCAATGCCGCGCCACGGGTGGCCTCATCTGCCTCGGCAAAGGATATAATCATCGGGCCATGAAAAACCGGCATACGGCATCTGCCGTGCAAGGCGGTCAAAAGGGCGGTAATATCGCTTGAGCCCACAAACGGTTTGGGATTGGCGCAGATTGTCGAAAAGTCGATTAATGGCAGGATCCGAAGCGTCCCGTACCCGCCCCTGGCGGCCCAGACGGCATGGATATTGGAATCGGCGAACATTTGGTTGATCAGGCGGGCCCGCTGAGCATCCGAACCGGCCAGATAGCCGTCCCGCTGAAAGACTTCCTCTGGTACGGACAGCCGAAATCCCCTGTCCTCCAAAAATTTAAGGCCGAATTCGAATTTGGCTTTTTCAAAAGGACTGGCCGGCGCCACAATGCCAATCGTATCGCCGGGACGTATCGGTTTTAAGGCAGCCATTTAATTCGTCGGTAAGGATAAATGGCCAAGCACATAATTGGCCAACTCGGTTTTGGCGTCTTGATCCATTTCAAGGAAGGAGACTCCGATATTGTAACGGTTCACCTCAATTACCTCGATCCGGACGACTCTGCCGATGACAATAAACGAGCCGTCGGGTTCCGGCAGCGGAACCTTCAGTTGGACCTTGGTTCCGATCTCAAAAAATTCCCCGCTCTCGAAAAGGACACCGGACCGGCTGATATTTTTACCTTTTGCCGCCAGTTCGGATAGATGATTGTCGAAATCGAGCTTTCGGACTTGTATGGTTTCAAAAAAATTGATCCTGAGATAATGCCGCTTCCTGTGAGAGTATTCGGTAATAAGGTTTTTGCCGGCTATTTTGGCCTGGTACATGGCGTTATCCGCGCATTTCAGAAGTCCGGAGACCCCATCCGCATCGATCGGAAAATTAGCCAAGCCCCCGCTGATCGTTGTTTGTACTTTCCGGGCATCATATTCGAGCACGAGTGCCGCCACTTTCTTGCGCATTCGCTCGGCGATCAAAAGACCCTCCACCTTGCCGGTCTGTGGAAGGACGACAACGATTTCCTCCCCGCCGTATCTGGCTGCTGAATCCTCTACCCGTATTTCGGATTTAATGATGCGGCTGACATCTTTTAGCACCATATCCCCTGCCAGGTGCCCAAACATATCGTTGATATACTTAAAATCATCCAGGTCAAAAAATATGAGGCTCAATTCGGTCTCATAGCGTTTGGCCCGGGCGAGTTCCCTGGATAATATATCGTCCAGGCTGTTTCGGGTATGCAGCCCGGTCAGGCTGTCGTACCTCAAGGACCGGAGCTTATACTCAAAAAGATGGATATCAATAAATACGGGGTTTTCCAGGGATCTGTCGACAGAACAAAAATAATCGCAAATGGCTGTGCGCAGATTAACCGGCCGGCCCAGCATTTGCGTCAAAGACCGGCGATGCGCCAGTATTGACTGCCAATAGGCCTGGGCCTTTTGGGGGGCAAGGTCGAGATGGGTCAGGACATTAAAGAAGATGGCATACTTCAATCCGCCCGCATCGGCCGTAATACCTTCGAGTTCCCTGATGAGCTTGTCATCGTCATCAGAATAATTATAGATACAGTTTAAAACGGCTTCACGAATGGGCTTCATCGGTCGACCTTAACGCGCATTGACGGCTTATTCGGTATCCTCGGGGCCACATATTTTTCCCTAAATTGAGCGTTTCAATTTAGGTTTTCGCTGGTGCCCATCCATAAATACGATAATTTATGGGCGGACACTCCCTAAACACTGTCCATTAGCTAAAATAGGGTTTCGAAATGTTTAAATCGTCATAGTAGATAACGAAGTATACAGAAAAAGTCAAGGCGGATGGCACCTAGACCCGACTTTCCACGGGGGACACGGGAATCTTTAAAAAGATCGAAGAGAATAAATTTTAGTCGGATGCCGCCTTTTTCAGACAATTGTCCAGAGATGCCCTGATAAAATCTCTGAACAATGGATGGGATGTCATGGGGCGGGATTTGAACTCCGGATGAAACTGGCAGCCCAGAAACCAGGGATGGTCTTTGAGTTCAACGATCTCCACCAGATCCCCCTTTGGCGAAAGGCCGCTGAAAACCAGGCCTTTCTCATCGAGGGCCTCCATAAACGCGTTGTTGAATTCATACCGGTGTCGATGCCGTTCGGAAATCTTAGCCGCCTGGTAGGCGTTGTAAGCAAAAGAGTCTTCAATCGGCAGATGACACGGATAGGCCCCGAGGCGCATGCTGGCCCCTTTGTCCGAGTTTACATCCCTTTTTTGAACGCTCTGGGTTTTCTCGTCAAACCACTCCCGCATGAGATAGATTACCGGATAATCGGTATTCTCATTAAATTCCGAACTGTGGGCGTTTTCCATCCCAGCCACGTGGCGGGCGAATTCAACGACGGCCAGCTGCATCCCCAGGCAAATACCGAAATACGGGACCCTGTTCTCTCTGGCATATCGGACCGCCAGGATTTTGCCTTCCACCCCGCGCGACCCAAAACCGCCGGGCACCAAAACACCGTCTGCGGCCCCAAGCACTTCGGCGACATTTTCCGCCGTGAGGGTACTCGAATCCACAAAATGAAGCGCCACTTTCGCATCGTTATAAACGCCGGCATGATACAACGCCTCGTTGAGGCTTTTATAGGATTCGGTCAGATCCGTATATTTGCCCACCACCGCAATTTGCACCTCGTGCTTCAGGCTATTGATTCGCTTCATCAGATGGTGCCACATCTCCAGGCGCGGGGAGCCGGTCCAGACATTTAAAAACTCCAAAATCTTGTCATCGAGTTTTTCCTGGTTGAAGACCAACGGGACCTCATAAATACAGTCGACGTCTTTGGCGGTGATGACTGCGTCCTGGTTCACATTACAAAAAAGCGCGATCTTTGCCTTGATCTCTTTTGAAAGGAACCGATCCGTGCGGCACAGGATAATATCCGGCTGGATACCGATGCTTCTGAGCTCCTTTACACTGTGCTGGGTCGGCTTGGTTTTGACCTCTCCGGCGGTTGGGATATAGGGCACAAACGTCAAAAGAATGTAGAGCACGTTCCCCTCGCCCACATCGAACCTGAACTGCCGGATGGCTTCAAGAAACGGCAGGCTTTCGATATCTCCGATGGTACCCCCGATTTCAACGATAACAATATCGACCCCCTGGGCGGTCTGCAAAATGCTCTGTTTGATTTCATCGGTAATATGCGGGATGACCTGAACGGTCCCCCCGAGATAGTCGCCCCGGCGTTCCTTCTGAATGACCGAGTCGTAGACTTTGCCGGTGGTAAAATTGTTGTCCGCGCTCAGCCGGACATTGACAAATCTTTCATAATGGCCCAAATCCAAATCCGTTTCGGTGCCGTCGTCCGTAACGAAAACCTCGCCATGCTGAAAAGGATTCATGGTGCCGGGATCGACGTTTATATAGGGATCCAGTTTGAGCAGTGTGACCGTCAATCCGCGCGATTCCAGCAACGCCCCGATAGAGGCGGATGCGAGGCCTTTTCCAAGCGATGAGAGCACCCCGCCGGTGACAAAAATAAATTTGGGTTTGCCTGCCATAAAAATACCTTAAATAGATTTGATGTTAATAACGCATCCCCTCCTGTTATGCTGGTATGCCCGTTTATTTCTGGGCAGCCCGTGGGATGGGGGTTTGGTTCAACTACTCCGGCTCGAAAATCTTACGAAAATTCTCTATCTGACGATCGATGTCATCTCCGGCGGCCGGCTGTTCGCTCTCCGGTGCAGGCGCCGCATAGACGGCCTTCAAATGATCGATATTAAAAAAATCGGATAAGAATTCAGGATTTATCCGGATCCCAGTGACGTCGATTCTGCGCATCACGCCCTCGCCTTTATAAATCTCGATCACCCGCGGATACCAGCTATCCCCTGTCTGCTGCCAATCTTTATAGCGGAATTCGATTTTGTCCCGGCCGGCGTCTGGGGCTTCGGGCTGGTAGATCCATCGCATCGGCAAAAAACTGCCTTTTTCCACCCATAGCTGAGGCATGGATGCATTCGGATATCGGGCGCCGATGACATATACGACTTTTTCTTTCCACCGGCCGTAGCTTGATACCGAAACATGCATCCCCAGATATCTCAAGTGATCGGCCAGCGATTGCCTGTGCCGGTAACAAAACAGATCCTTATAGTGGCATAAGGCCTCACTGGCCCGGGATACGATTTTTCCGTCCACTATCGTAAGGGTTTCATCGCCGGCAGCCAGATAGATCCGGTGGCGATCCTCGGTCTTGATCTCAGAGCGGAAATTTCCGGGTGTTTTATAGCATACGGTTTGCTCGATCGCCAGCTGGCCGGATTCAAACCGTCCATCAAAAACGGTCAGGGTCTGTTCAACGCGCATCTGCTTCGGCAAATTGAGATGATCGAGCATAAGCTCAAGAACATGCCGGCCATCCAGCACATATGCGTCAGAAGCGCCTGTCATGGCCCCCGAAATGAAGACCAGGGCTGACAGGACGCGTATTGCCCTTTTCAGAATCAAACCTCGTGGATTTTGTCTTATTATGGCCGGCATTCTACCCTGGTCCAGCAAAAAAGCCCTAGTCAGAGAAAGTAAACATATTGCCGGACAGGCGGGCGCTTTCCCCCAACTCCTGTTCAATACGGAGCAATTGATTATACTTGGCGATCCGATCGCTTCTCGACATGGAACCGGTTTTGATCTGCCCGCCGGATACCCCGACGACAAGATCTGAGATAAAATAATCTTCGGTCTCACCGGATCGATGGGAGATTACCGTGGTATAGCCGGCCTGTTTGGCCATTTCAATGGTTTCAAGAGTCTCTGTGACTGTCCCGATCTGGTTCAGCTTTATAAGAATGGAATTGCAGATCCCGTCCTGGATGCCCTGCCCGAATATTTCCGGGTTGGTGACAAACACATCATCCCCGACCAGCTGAACCAAATTTCCCAGTTTTTCAGTAAAAGCGGTCCAGTTCTTCCAGTCCTGCTCGGCCAGGCCGTCCTCGATAGAAAACAGGGGGTATTTATCAATCAGGGACTGATAGTAGTCGATCATCTCCATGGCGGATAGGCGCTTGTTCTCGGATTTCAGATAATATTTGCCGTCCTCGTAGAATTCATTCGCCGCTGCATCGATGGCCAGCCCGATATCCCGGCCGGGTTGATAACCGGCCGCCTCGATGGCCTTCATAATCACCTGCATGGCCTCTTCATTGGAGTCAAAGTCCGGTGCGAATCCGCCCTCATCCCCGACGGCGGTAACTGAGCCCCGCTCCTTCAAAATATTTTTCAACTGATGAAAGGTCTCCGCCCCCATCCGAAGGACATCGGAGAAGCGCTCACCGCCGAGCGGGACGATCATGAACTCCTGAATATCCAGACTATTAGCGGCATGGGCGCCGCCATTAACAATATTCATCATGGGAATCGGCAGATATCTTGCCGTCAGGCCGCCGATATACCTATAAAGCGGCATATCATAGGCATTCGCTGATGCACGGGCGGCCGCCATGGAAACACCCAGCATGGCATTGGCGCCAAGCTTTGATTTATTCGGCGTTCCATCCAGTTCGAGCATGAACTGATCCAGGGCCGTCTGCTCGGCAGCATCCATACCAAAAATCTGGGGGGCGATCACATCGAAAACGTTTTCGACAGCCTTTGTGACCCCCTTTCCCATGTACCGTTTTTTATCATTATCCCGAAGCTCAAGGGCCTCACGGGATCCGGTAGAGGCACCGGAAGGGACTGCGGCACGTCCCATCGCCCCAGAGCTTAGCTCTACATCAACTTCTATGGTCGGGTTGCCTCTGGAATCGAGAATTTCCCTGGCACAAACATCGTAGATTTCAGTCATAACAGCCTCCAAAGCGGGTATATATAGGGGTTCATATCGGCTTGACTTGACAAAATTTAAGCGGATGATACGATTTAAATCGCCTGCTGTCAAGCACTTGATCAGAATACACGGGCGGCGGGGGGTTATCCGTTTTCATATTGAAGCCTAAACAGGAAAAAAACAATGGCCGAAAAATCGTTATACGAATATGCGCATTTGGTCGTATCCGCCATCCGGGTTCTGGAATATAAAATGTCTGCGCCGCCGGCGCTGGAGGATGTATCGGAGATGCTTGAAACCTCCGTTGAAGAGGCCAACCGCCTGTGCCGAAAATTGAAGGCCTCCGAGATCATTGAATTGCTGGATAAGGCCGGATCCACCCGGCTGTTTGTCAAAGACCACCTGAAAATCGAGGAGCTGCCGAAAGCCTCCGAGCAAAGTCGGTTGGCCTCGGAATTGGAAAAATTCAAACAGGCCCGGCAATCCCAAAAGGTTGCGCTTGATTCGGTCAAGACGGAGCAGTCTGAAAAAAAGAAAAAACTCCACGAAGAGCTGGAAAAAAAGTTAAAGGAGGGGCTTAAAAAATAGCGGCCGATATATAGGGCCGTTACAGGCCGATTTCTTCCAGGAACCGACTCTTCGGATTAAACTGGCCCTTCCGAAAATCCGCCGAGGTGATATACAAAAACTTCTCGGCCCGGGTCATGGCCACATACATCAGACGCCGCTCCTCCTCGATGTCGGAAGGTGTTTCCCTTGATTTCCAGTGGGGCAGCAGGTTCTCCTCGCAGCCCACGACAAAAACTACCTTGAATTCCAACCCTTTACTGCCATGCATGGTCGCCAGATTCACCATATGTTCGACTTCTTCATCCTCGGATTTGTCCTCCTTGATCAGAGCGGCCTCCTCGAGGTAGTCAATTAACGCCTCATGCTGAGATGCGGCATATATCAGCTGCTCGATGTTTTCAACCCGCGCGGTATAGTCGTCACTGGTACGGGCGTACTGCCTCAGGTATTCCAGATAGCCGGTCTTATCCAGAAGCCTTTCTATTGCGGCAGCCGGCGCCAGTTTTGGAATCTCGTCCAGAAGATCCAGCAGGTGCTGAAGCTGACTGCCGGCTTTTGCAGGCAGCGCTTTCTCATTGACCGCCTGACGCGCGGCTGACTTAAGACTCGTACCGGATTTTCGGAACCCGGCAATCCGGCCCACCATACCGCTTCCGAGTCCGCGCTTCGGGATATTGATAATGCGTTCAAATGCGGCATCATCCTTTTCAAAAGCCGCCGCAGTCAGGTAACACGTGATATCAAGGATTTCTTTGCGTTCATAAAAACCTTTGCCCCCAAGCATTTGGTAGGGGATGCCCTGGGCGCGGAAAGTTTGTTCAAACGGCAAAGAACAGAATTTAGTGCGGTAGAGCACCGCCATCTGACGCCATTCGATGCCCTCCTGACGGAGCCGCTGCATTTTGTCAGCCACCCAACAGGCCTCTTCATCATCTCCGAAAAAATCATAGCGCTCGACGACGCCGCCCATCTTTTCCGAATAACAGGCCTTATCCATTTTCCGCGGGTTATTGGCAATCAATTGATTGGCGGTTTCCACGATCTCAGCCGCCGACCGGTAATTGCGCTCCAGCTGGAAAATTTTTGAAGCCGAATAGTTTTTCGAGAAGGTCAGGAAATTGTTGATATTGCTGCCCCGAAATCCATAAATCGCCTGCCAGTCGTCTCCCACACAAAAAAGGGGCCCGTTTCCCAAAAGGAGCCGGGTCAACTCCTCTTGCAGATCGTTGGTGTCCTGGTATTCATCCACCAGGATATAGGAAAAGAGGCGCTGGTACTGGCCCCTAACCTCTGGGTAGTCGCTCAGCAGATCCCGGGTTAAAAGCAAAAGGTTGTCAAAATCCACGGCATTTCGGGATTTCAATTCCTCCTCATAGCGGTTGTAGATATCAACCAGCCGGAACTGGGCAAACCGTTTGTGCCTGTCAAAGTACCGCATGGGATAACCGGAGTTTTTGGCATGCGAAATATGGGCGCGCACCGGATAGGTATGCTTTTTATCAATATTTAGTTCCCTGAGAATATCCTGGACAAGCTTCTGCTGCTGGTAGTCGCCGAGTATCTGCAGCGGCGGCTCAAAACCCAGCAGATGGCAATGGGCCTTTAAAATACGCAGGCAGGCGGAATGGAAGGTTCTTACCCAGGGAAACCGGTTGATGGCATATCCGGTTAATGAGACCAGCCGGCGTTTCATTTCATCCGCGGCCTTATTGGTAAACGTAATGGCGAGGATCCGTTCCGGGGCGTACCCATTGTTGATCAGATGGGCAATTTTTGCGGTCAGCGCCCGGGTCTTACCGGATCCGGCGCCCGCCACCACAAGCGCCGAGCCCATATATTCAACAGCGGCTTTTTGCTGTTCAGACAGCTCCATTTTATCTCCTATAAGAAATTTAAGGTTTACAGTATTATGCTCACAACCCTCTGCCGCGTCAACCGCTTTATCCTCGCCAGAGAAGAGCCGCCTAACTTTTATCCATAAACAGTGTTTACAAATTAATACTTTATTTTTTTCAATTGACAGACGTTTCTCATTGAGTGTATTGTTAAAATTACGTTAACGGTAAAATTATTTTCAGCAGGTAAGAAACAAAGGGGGGAATTTATGAAAAAAGCCGGGACGGGCAGAAAAATTCTTGGAACCCTGTTGGCATTGATTTTTTTATCGCCTTTTACCGTATTTGCCGGGGGCAGTTCGGACTCATGCAACACACAGTATCCGATTGTGTTGGCCCATGGAATGGGGGCCACTACAGAAATTTTAGGGATTGTCGATTACTGGTGGGGCATTGAGGAGGCACTGGAAGATGAAGGTGCCGAAGTATACACGACCTCGGTGAACGCAATGGACAGCACGTATAACAAGGCGAAAGATTTTGATCGGCAATACTGTCAAATCCTTATAGAGTCGGGAGCTTCCAAAGCCAATATTATCGGCCATTCCCACGGAACCATCTACACGCGATACGCCATTACGAACCTTGGGTTGGCTTGGGAGGAGAAAGTCGCCTCCTATACAAGTCTTGCCGGCCCGCACCAAGGCAGTTCAATCGCCGATCTGATTATGTATAACCTGGACGAGGATTTGATCGACGCCTTGGGCGACTCCCTTGATTTTGTTTATTCCTTTGTCTTTGGCGACGATGATCCAAACAGCGTGCAAAACGGACATGACCTGTGCACGGATTATATGACCCAATTATTTAATCCATACACACCCAATAGCCCGAATGTTTATTACCAGAGCTGGGCGGCCAAGGCCAAAACCTCCTGCCCAAGCGTTATTTTGGAGCCCACATGGCTGATCATGCTCGTTGAGGAAGGGGCCAATGACGGGCTGGTCGGCGTTGAAAGCGCCAAATGGGGAGAGTTCCAAGGCGTTGAGGACGCCGCCTGGTACAGTCCCGGCTGCGACCATTTGAATATGGTGGGCCACCTTTTCGGCATAACCCCCGGTTTTGATGCGCCCGAATTTTTTGTCGATATCGTCAGTGGGTTGAAGAATAAGGGATTTTAATCAGTTCCCCGCCTGTTTCGCTGCCCTCTTTATCGTTCCCCGCCTAAAGAGGACAGCGAAACATTTTTTCTTTAGAGCGCTCTTTAACAAGGGCGCTTTTTTTGTTAAGGACAATAACCGATGATGGCTTCGTAAAAAGTCCAATATCTGTGTTGCGCTGCTTCCCTCGAAATTTCACGTACTCCTATGTACGCTGCATTTCTCGGGATTTGCGCGCCTTGATCTTGAACTTTTTACTTTGCCATCCCAAAATCGACTTTTTACGAGACTGTTAACCGATGACATCCAAACAAAAACGTATTGTCGCCTTATGCCTAATTGGCCTGCTGCTTTTTCTATTTGGGTATTGGCTCTTTCCAAAGGACAGCGGCCAGCCGGAATATATTTTTGATAATAGCTATGACATAAAACCGGCTGACGTCCATAAAAGCAAAGAGCATATAGATTTTGACAATATGGGGAGTAGCCGGTCCGCCTCTTCTAAGGAATCGCTATCCGATGGCACAGCTGCAACGAAACCGCCGGAACAGGAAGGCATTGAACTCCGTGCGCTATTCTCAGAAGGCCTGATCAATTCCTATACCACCCTTAACTTTTTTAAACACCTTGAGCATAAATTCCGCGAAAGCACGACGCTTGGCGAACATTTCAACGCGGTCAAAGAATACCTTCTCTCTGAGTTTTCAGAAAAGGAAGCAAAGAAACTGTTTGAGACATACAAAGAATATCTCCAATGTGAAATGGACCTGCTGGACGAATATAAAGGTTTTGCCGGGGTTCAATCTTCCGAGGAAGCCATCGAAATGCTGAAGCAGATCCAGGCATTCCGCCGGGATCGATTAGGAAAAGAGCTGGCGGATAAGCTGTTTGGCACCGATGTTAAAGCCAAAGAATATGCGTTCCGCCGCGCGGCCATCGTGAAGGACGACACCCTTTATGGAAAAGAAAAGGAAAAGCGGCTTGCCGAGTTAAATGAGGCCATGTGGGGGGATGAGACCGCAACGCTTGACACGCATAAAAATGCCTATAACCAATACCAGGAAAAACTCCAAATTTACAAAAAGGATTTGAATGCGGCCGGCTCGCCAGAGGCGCGCCGGGCAAAAATCCGTAAATTTCGGGAGGAATTCTTTTCCCCGGAGGTCGTGGCCAAATTCGAGGAAATCGACCGGCAAATGGCTGAAAAGGCCGAGCAGGAGGAAAGCTATCGAAAGCAGGCGGAGGCCATCCGGTCTAGCGAGGAGCTGAGTGAAAAAGCCAAGGAAAGACAGCTTCAGTCGCTTCAGAATGAAGTTTTCGGCGATGACGCTGAGGCGTTCAGGCGTCGTGAAGCCATCCGGAAAGGCCGCGAAAAACTGAAGGGAGAATCATCGCTCACCGTTGAAGATCTGCCGAAGGCAGGCCAGCGCTAAAACAGCCGCTGTCAAGTATAATACCCAGTTGCCATATTTGGTATATATTGTCTCTTGATCAGGCATACGGCAGATACCGCTTATCTTTTCCCTCTGAAACAGACGGCTTCGCCCTACAATCCTTCCATCCGGCGCTATAATGGCGGATATGCCGCTGTTTGATGCCCGCAGTACATATCGGCGATGCTCGACGGCCCGCATCCGGGCCGCATCCAGATGCATATGCGGCATGGCCGATTCCCCAAACCAGGCGTCATTGGAAATATTGATGAGCACTTCCGCCCCCTGCTTCATCATCTGACGGATATAGGCCGGGTACAGGATCTCAAAACAGATTGAGGTGGAAACCCGCCCAGGCAATGTATCAAAGCAAAGGGGTGAACGCCCCTTTATAAATTCATCCGGTGCGGTGTAAAACCCATCCAGCCAGTCAACCAGTGGGACTGTTTCCCTCTTTCTC
>JAGXLR010000159.1 GCA_018334555.1 Desulfobacterales bacterium | reverse complement strand
ATGGCGAAAAGGTCCCGCCGGTCAATGCCCCCCAGAACATCGAGGATCGCCTGGGTGTCTAAACTATCGAGGGCGCAGGCCATAATATGGTCCAGAAGGCTTAAGGCGTCGCGCACGCTGCCATCGGCTTCCCGGGCAATCAAGGAAAGCCCCTCCTCATTGAGGTCAACGCCTTCCTTTCGGCACATAGACGCCATGTGATCGATCAGGGCGTCAATCTCCACCCGTCTGAAGTCATGGCGCTGGCACCGGGACAGAATGGTGATCGGTATCTTGTTGGGCTCGGTGGTGGCGAAGAAAAACATCACATGCGCGGGGGGTTCTTCAAGGATTTTGAGCAGCGCATTGAACGCCGCATCGCTTAGCATATGCACTTCATCGACGATATAGATTTTGTATGGGCTGTGGGCAGGCATATACCTGGCGTTCTCCCGCAGCTCCCGGATATGTTCGACCTTGTTGTTTGACGCCCCGTCGATTTCAAATACATCGGTTGCATGGCTGTCTCTGATCTCCGTGCACGATCGGCACGCATTGCATGGCGTGGGAGTGGGGCCTGATTCGCAGTTGACGCATTTTGCAAGGATCCGCGCAACTGTGGTTTTGCCGGTACCCCGGGGCCCGGCGAACAAAATGGCGTGCGCCAGTCGACCGGATGCTACCGCATTGGTGAGGGTTCGGGTGATATGGTCCTGCCGAACGACCTCTTCAAACGTCTGCGGGCGGTATTTTCTTGCCAGCACCTGGTATGCCATCGATAAACCCTTATATAAAGGTTTCCCTCCCCTTTTGTCATCTATTCCCGAAGCAGTATATGGTTTGGCGATCCGGCATGAAAAGGAGGGCGAAATATTTTTACTGGCGGAGAGAGAGGGATTCGAACCCTCGGTGCCCGTTAAGGCACACACGCTTTCCAGGCGTGCACCTTCGACCGCTCGGTCATCTCTCCGCAAACTGCAAAAAACAAAGGGGTGCTCTCAAACGCGTCGCTTATAAAATGTTATTTCGTACAAGATCCCTTAGTTAGTGTCAACCTCTTTCTTCCTTTTCCAAGTCCCCCGACAGGAGCATTTGAAGCCTAAACTGAGCGTTTCAAATTTTTAAACTTTGAAACGCTCAGTTTAGGTAAAAATGTTTCTCTCTTGATAATATCCATTCTGTTTCCTATGTAAAGGGTATCATTGGCTTAAAAGACAGCTGTCATCCAGAATCGGGTTATACCATGACCAAGCAACGGGAAGAACTGATATGGGCTCCATCGGGATTGCTGCGGATATCGCCTTAATTGTCGTCTCATCGCTTATCGGCGGAATTATCGCCCACCGTCTGAAGCAGCCGCTTATTCTGGGCTACATTATCGCCGGGGTGATCATCGGTCCCAATACCGGCGGGATAACGGTCACCAGCCTGCATGACATCGAAATGTTGGCGGAAATCGGCGTGGCGTTTCTCTTGTTTGCCCTGGGGCTCGAGTTCTCATTAAAGGATTTAAGGCCCGTCCGCAATATCGCTTTGTTCGGCACCCCGATCCAGATTATCCTATCCATGGCATTTGGCTATGGTATCGCCCGACTGCTGGGTTGGCCGGGCGCATCGGCCATATGGCTGGGCGCCATGATTTCTTTGTCCAGTACGATGGTGACCCTGAAAACCCTGGATAATCAGGGATGGATGGGGACGCTCTCCAGCCGGGTCATGATCGGTATGCTAATTGTTCAGGACCTGGCGATCGTCCCCATGATGATCATTCTGCCGCAGCTCAATAACCCCAAGGCCGGTTTGCTGGTTCTTGGCAATGCGGCAATCAAGGCGGCCATTTTTCTCGCGGCCATGGTTTTGATCGGTTTTAAACTGATCCCGAGGCTTATGCGGTATGTGGCCCGGTGGAATTCCAGGGAGCTTTTCATCCTCGCCAATACGGCCATCGGTCTGGGCGTCGGATACGGTACCTACCTGTTTGGACTGTCTTTTGCCTTCGGCGCCTTTGTCGCCGGGATGGTGTTGAGTGAATCCGAATACAGCCACCAGGCGCTGGCCGATATCCTGCCGCTGCGGGACATGTTTGGCCTCCTCTTTTTCGCCTCGGTCGGCATGCTCTTGGAGCCGGGCTTTTTATTGGCCCATATCGGTATGGTGCTCGTTTGGGTGCTCTTGGTTATTGTCGGCAAGGGGATCATTTTTGGGGGATTGAGCAGGGCCTTCGGCTATGGCAATGTCGTCCCCTTGGCAACCGCCCTGGGTCTTTGCCAGATTGGTGAATTCTCCTTTGTCCTGGCTCGGACCGGAATCGCCACGAACTCGATTGATCAGGAGTTGTACACGCTGATTCTAACCGTGGCCATTGTGACCATGGTCCTGACGCCGCTTATTTCCTCACTCACTGCCCCTCTTTATGCCCTGCAGAACCGGTTATTCAAGAAAATTCCCATCCAGACCATCAATCTTCCCAAAACGGAATTGTCCGATCATATTGTCATTGCCGGAGGCGGACGCATCGGTCAGTATATCGGGGACGTGATGCGGCGGCTGTCGATTCCGTTTGTTTTAATGGAGATCAACTGCAACCGGATCGACGAAATAAAAAAAGCCGGATTCCCGGTGGTCTATGGCGACGCCTCCCAGGCGGTGGTTCTGGAGGCAGCCGGGATAGAGAGGGCAAAAATGCTTTTAATCACCACCCCGGTGACGGTCATCTCCAAAGCCGTTGTGGACCGGGCACTGGCCATAGCGCCGCGGCTCTATATCCTGGCCCGGACCGAGGCCATCGAGCACATGCAGCTTTTACACGATCGGGGGGTGTCCCAGGTAATTCAACCGGAATTTGAAGCCGGACTGGAGTTTATCAGGGAGGCCCTGCTTCAGATGAGCATTCCGGTTGAACGCATCCAGCAGTTTACGGATGAAGTCCGCCATGAATTGTACCGGCCGCTTTATGAATCCAAAGCGGAGTACAAGACCATCAATCAACTCCAGAATGCCGCCCACCTGCTGCAGCTAAAGTGGATTTCAGTAAGTGCCAACAGCCCGTTGACAGAAAGGAGCATCGGGGAATTGAATATACGGCGACGCACCGGTGTAACCGTTGTCAGCGTCATGCGCCGGGGTATGATCCACGATAACCCACAGCCCGCTTTTCGGTTCGAGCAAAACGACCTCGTCGGCGTGATCGGCCGGCCGACGCATCTTAAGGCGTTTTCTGAACTCTCGGGGGATGATTCCGTGTGGCCCCAGGGGCCGAAATATGAGCCCGGCACCGCCTAATAACCCGGGGGCAGCTTTGAAGATGAACCCAATTAAAATCCATATCCGATCTTCGGTAGACAAAAGGAATGAAACGCAATGAGCGCCTATATCGTATCCGTCGTTCTTGGCACCATCCGCGGCCTTAAACGCACCTGTCCAAAATGCAGAAAAGATCAGATAGTTCCGGCAAGCAAAAAGCAGGAGACAGTTCTTTGTAAATTTTGCGGTGCCAAAATACCCCCCAAACAGACCCCCCGCTAAACTTCGCAGGGATAATGGGTAAGCTATGATGGGATCCGCTCTGCCGCTACCTCGGAAGATGGGAGAGGGCCCGGGCTAAGATTAAAATCCGCCGGTTCAGGCCTAGCTAGTCATTAGTATGGCTTTACATATGCACCGAATTTTGCTAAATATATTGAAAAAAGGAAATCAATCTATTACACGCTTAACGGCCTTAAGCATACAGAAGCCGTTTTTTCTAGATTCGGTTTCGTCCGGCGGGCGGCAGCGGGGGCATCTTAGGAAGGCGTTATCGGCTATCCATATAAACTCAAAGGGGAGGGCATGATGAAAGAAAGATGGGGTAAAGCCGTACTATTGTTGGTGGTCGCGGCGGCAGTTTTTGTTTTTGCCTGTGAACAGAAGGAGGCGCCCGAAACGAAATTGTCCGTCAGTGATCAATCCTTTTTTATCCGCAAGGATAGCCCGAATGCCTATGTGGTTGATGGCCGGGGTCAAATAAAAAACAACGGGCCAAGCGACGTTAGGCGGGTGGAGGTTACCGCCAACTGCCTGTCCTGCGGTGAAGAGATCATTGTCGGGAAGTGGTTCGTTTCGGATGTTGAAAAGACGGCGGAGCAATGCGACACCATCAGCTACATCGCCGCCGGCGGTAAAGAGGAGTTCGCCATAAAGGGCGTGGCCTTCATATATAACAAGGTCCCCGAACCCCCGGACCATATACCGGAAAATATTAAAGTGGTAATCCGATCCTTTGAAACGGTTCCGAAGTGACATCCTTAAGGGCGGGGACGCCCCCGCCTTTCAACGATCTCTATAAAAGCCCCGAGCGAAGCAGTTCAGCCCTGCCATGGATGGCTTCCTTTTCCGGCCTCAAAATATCGTTCCGTTGCGGAGTTTTCCGCCGCCATCGGTTCAGCGGGTCAGCCGGCGGTATTTTATCCGGTGCGGCTGCTCTGCCTGTTCGCCCAGGCGTTTTTTGCGGTCTTTTTCGTATTGGGTGTAATTGCCTTCCACCCACACCACCTGGCTGTCTCCTTCAAAGGCCAAGATATGGGTGGCAAGCCGGTCCAGAAACCAGCGGTCATGGCTGATGACCACGGCGCACCCCCCGAAGTTTTCCAGGGCCTCCTCCAGCGCCCGCATGGTGTTGACATCCAGGTCGTTGGTGGGCTCGTCAAGGAGGATGACATTGCCGCCCTGCTTGAGCAGGCGCGCCATGTGTACGCGGTTCCTCTCTCCGCCGGAGATCCGGGCCACTTTTTTCTGCTGCTCGGCGCCGGTGAAGTTGAAAGCCGCCACATAGGCCCGGGATTTGACGGTGATATCGCCCAGCGCAATGTCGTCTTCGCCCTCGGAGACAGCCTCCCAGATGGTTTTTTCCGGATCCAGGGCGTCGCGCTCCTGATCCACGCAGGCCAGGCGGACCGTGTCGCCGATGCGAAGTTCGCCGCTATCCGGGCTCTCCCTTCCCATGATCATACGGAAGAGCGTCGTCTTACCGGCGCCGTTTGGGCCGATGACACCGACGATACCCCCCGGCGGAAGGCTGAAAGTCATATTTTCAAAAAGCAGCCGGTCGTCGTAGGCCTTGGATACGTCTTGAGCCTCGACTACCCGCTTTCCAAGCCGGGGACCCGGGGGAATGTAGATCTGCATGTCGCGTGCGCGTGCGCCTCCTTGTTCGGAAAGCAGTTTTTCATACGCCCTGATGCGGGCCTTGGATTTGTCCTGCCGGGCTTTGGGCGACATGCGAATCCATTCCAGCTCATTTTTCAAAGTCTTGCGCCGCCGGTTGTCAGCCTTTTCTTCTTTTATTAGGCGCTCCTGTTTCTGCTCCAGCCAGGAGGTATAGTTGCCTTTCCAAGGGATGCCGCGGCCGCGGTCAAGCTCCAGAATCCAGCCGGCGACGTTGTCCAGGAAATAGCGGTCATGCGTTACGGCGATGACTGTTCCTTCGTATTGCTGGAGATGTCGTTCCAGCCAGGCTACGGTTTCAGCGTCAAGATGGTTGGTGGGCTCATCCAGGAGAAGAATATCAGGCTTTTGCAGAAGCAGGCGACACAAGGCGACACGCCGCCGTTCGCCACCGGAGAGCACATTTACCGGTGTTTCTCCATCCGGACATCGCAGGGCGTCCATGGCCATTTCAATCCGGGAGTCCAGATCCCATGCGTCGGCAGCGTCAAGTTTCTCCTGCACCTCGCCCTGCTCTTCGATCAATTGGTCCATTTCCTCGTCGGATATGGGCTCAGCGAGCCGCGCGTTGATCCGGTTATATGCCTCCATCAGGGCGCAAATATTCTGGACGCCCTCCTCGACGATTTCGCGCACGGTTTTTTCCCGGTCCAGAACTGGCTCCTGCTCCAAATGGCCCACGGAATAGCCGGGGGTGAAGCCGATCTCGCCATTGTATGCCGTGTCCACGCCGGCCATAATCCGCAGGAGCGTGCTTTTGCCCGCCCCGTTCAATCCAAGGACGCCGATTTTTGCCCCGTAAAAATAGGACAGGGAGATGTCTTCGATGACCGGCTCTTTGTTGCGATATTTGCTCACCCGGTTCATGGAGCAGATGACTTTATTGGACGATTGGCTCATGGAAGATCCTTCTCGGTTTATCGGTTAGCCGTTGGCCAACGGTTTTTTATTTAAGGATGGACACTATTTTGTTTGGAAATTAAAAATAACCGGGCGCATTGTCAAGTGATATACCTGTTTTCTCCGGCATCCGGGCCTGTCGGCCGCATCGGCGCCCGGGACCGTGAAATGCGGCCGTTTTGTCCATTAAGCGCGAACCCCGGAAAAATTCGATAGGATAAATGACAAGGGGATCAAAAGGGTATATATTATAACCTAAATTGAGCGATTTTCAAGTTTACCGCAGATACAAGGAAAATGATGTCCGGGCGATAGTTGTCTATGCGAGACATCATTTGACGCAGTAGATGCGGTGAAATTGGAAATCCCGGAGGGTTTCAAATTTTTTGATCAAAAAATGATTCAATATCCTAAAAATAAAAAAAATTAAAACTTCAAAAAATTGAAACGCTCAATTTAGGTATAAATTAAATTTTATGCACGATGGAGGCTTAAAATGGCTGAAAAGAAATTCAGACAAATCTGTCACTGTGAAAAATGCGGTAATGAGGCGGAAATGATCGTCACCTGCGAGCTGGCCCCGGACATTGATGAGACCGAGCTTGAAAAAAAAGACCTCAGGGCCTCGAACGAAAAGATGGAAGGCGGCGTCCAAGGCCATGCCGTCTGTAGTCATTGCGGGTCAGAGGCCGATATATGGTTGGATATAGGGGAATAGGATACGGCTATTCAACAGATGAAGGCGACTGCAGACGATGCATGGTTCCATTATCAAGTCGCAAGTAAGACATGGGCGCCTGATATGACATATAGCTATCAAGGCCCGTTATTCAACCTGGAGGCGTTCAATGTCTTAAATACCCCCTTGCCTCCCGGGACTTATACGGTGTATTTTGGAGTGTATAGGATTATGAATGGCTCGTTGAATATGGATCAGGCGGATTATGATACGGTGGAAGTGAATGTAGAATAGCCACGAGGCGACAAAACTTCAAGGCGCCGGCCCCATTTGGGAAAAGAAAAACAGGCAGTACCTATCCATAAATGGCCAAGTTGTAAAT
>JAGXLR010000158.1 GCA_018334555.1 Desulfobacterales bacterium | reverse complement strand
AAAACAGGGTTCTCCCCATAGAAGCTGCTATTAATACGCAATCGCTTGCCAGAGGCCGCATCCTCCATAGAAATAATCAAGTCGCATGCGCCATTGTTTTGGGCTAAGTGCGAATACGTTGTTTCAGCAAGAAACTGCCGGATCATCGACTCATATTGCGGCTCCTGCTTGGGCATTTCGCATCCCGTTTTAAGGCTAAAAAGCCGTCTTATATCTTTTCTGACAAGAGAAGCCGCAATATTTGACATTTTGTTATGCAACTCGACAAAATGGGATTTATCCGGACGAAGGGTGAGCGCCCGGGGCGCCTTCTTTTTCTTGTCCATAGCCTCAGGCGGAGGCGCTCCCTTAAGGGCCGAATTTGAAGGCTGCGCGGCTTTTTCCCCCGTTCCCAACGCTTCGCGGGGTCGCTTCTTTGAATCCTCGAAGACGCCTACCAAAAGGATAGAAAAACCAATAAGCAGTACCGCAAAGCCCCCGACGGCGGCTGCGAACAGCTTTCTTTTCTTGGATTTATCCCGCGCTGACGAGCCGCTTATGGTTTTATCTATTTCTGCCTGGCCATCTTCGGCCGCCGATGGCCGCCCCTTCAATATCGTTTTATTCAAAGGGCGCATCAACTGGGTGGCCATTTCATGAAAACGGCCCGACTGCCGAGGCTGAAGCGCGGATGCATCGGAGAGATGATCCTTCGGGGACGCGGATCTCACTTTCTGTAAATCCAACTTTAACGCTTCGCCATCGGGATATCGCTTTTCCGGATCCTTTTCGACCAGTCGAAGGATTATTTGATCCAGTTTTCTGGGAATCCCGCCGGTGATTTCACTGGGCCGGGAAGGTTTCTTATGGACCTGCTGATAGGCCAGCGAGGCGGGATCCACGGCGTCAAATGGATGGACGCCGGTTAACATTTGATAGAATACCAGGCCCAGGGAATACAGATCACTCCTGTTATCGACCCGATTGCCGGTAATCTGCTCAGGGCTGATATACTTTGGCGAACCCAGAAGCATATTTGTAGCGGTCAGGCTCTCGCCGCCAAGATTTTTTGAAATGCCGAAATCGGTTAAAATCATCCGGCCGTAATTATCAAGCATATAGTTGGAGGGCTTGATATCCCTGTGAACGATGTCTTTCTGGTGTACGCAGGCGATGGCATCCGCCATCGTAATCATCAAATCAAGGGCTTCTTTTGGATCAAAAGGGCCTTCTTTGAGCCTCGCCTCTAAATCAATGCCCTCGATATAGGGCATTATCAGGTAATCGAAATCTTCATGGCTCCCATAGTCAATGATCTGAATAATGCCCGGATGGTCTATACCGGCAGCCAGCGTGGCTTCTTGCAAAAATCGCTGACGGACCCCTTCGTCTTTATCCAGTGATTGATGAATGATTTTAATGGCCCGGTTTTGTTTTAAGACCCGATGAACCGCCAGATAGATTTCACCCATCCCGCCGGCGGCGAGTAACCTGACGACATCATACTTTTCAGCGAGAACCGCTTTTAATAGCTCGATATGCTCATCGGATCGGGACATTGGGAAACCCTTAAGCCAATACGGTTTAGTAGGATCTAAATTGACTTCTAAGGAACTCGACAATATTTAATATTATTTTAGATGCTTTCGCTGTTGTCATTCCGAGGAGCGAAAGTGACGAGGAATCTTGATTGGTTAAAGATTTCTCGCTGCCGCTCGAAATGACAATGCGGATGTTTTTTAGAGTTACTTTCTGCAAAAATACCGCCGCGGCGGAATAAACCGCTTTTTACGAGACTGTCAAAATTGTTAGGTTGTCTAGAAATTCAATATCTGCTTGAAAAAATTTTTATACCAACCTATAATACGTAAGCGGGAAAGTAAAGTATCAAATGAACGGGAGATACGGATCTTTACGGGATTATTGTTTTTATCCCATGTTATACGAAAAAATCTGAGTCGTTTTTTCTTAAGAAATATTAATAAACCTCTTAGATCTGTAGTAAAAACACTGACAAAAATATAGGGCAAACACCGATATACAATCATATCAGACCATGATAGGAAATAATAGTTGCGATCATCAGGATTTGGAACCGTGCCGACCACTTTTGCCTGTTTATCTCAAAAAAATATACAGTGGCCGCGTGATCCCGTAACGAATCATTTTCTATAGGGGGCAGCAATGAAAAAAGGATTCTATATATTACTGGCTTTTTGTCTGATCGGTTTTATAGGCCATCCATGCGACGCGGAAGAAGAAGTGGAATTTCAGAAGACGGCCGATGAAATTATCAGTAAGCTTACCTCACCGGAAAAAGACAGGCACTCATTGACGCGGGCCTTTAAACCAAAGCCGCCGGCCAAGCGCATCCAGGTAATGAAGATGCAAAAGGATGATATGCCGGTAAAAAAAGAGGTCGAGTTTGATTTATCGCTGTTAAAAAAGCGCGCCCATTTAAATATTCGGTTTGATAAAAACTCATACGCGATTCGGCCGTCTTCCTATCCGACGCTCGGAGAGTTGGGTAAAGCGCTGACAGATGAGAAACTATCCGGAAAAAAATTGTTAATCGCCGGGCATGCCGATTCGGATGGGCCTAATTTACATAACCTGAATTTGAGTCTTTATCGTGCCCAAGCGGTAAAAAATTATTTGTTGGGCAACTTTCCGATCAATAAAGAACGGCTTGAAATCATCGGCTACGGCGAGAGCCTGCCCCTGCTGCCCAACGATAATCCTAAAAATAAACAAAAGAATCGAAGGGTTGAGGTCCAAATGGTCCAATAGGGGCCGTCCGGCTTAAACCTAAATTGAGCGATTTTCAAGTTTGCCGCAGATACAAGGAAAATGATGTCGAGCGATAGGCGCCTATGCGAGACATCATTTGACGCAGTAGATGCGGTGAAATTGGAAATCCCGGAGGGTTTTAAATTTTTTGATTTAAAAAATGATCCAGTATCCTAAAAATAAAATAAAAAGTTAAATCTTCAAAAAATTGAAACGCTCAATTTAGGTTAAAATAAGGTGTTTTTATGTCGCTTCAGGTTCGCGTATTAGCCTTTTTTATTTTATTCCTCATATCCATTGCAGGCCCGGTGGCAGCCCTAAACGGCCCGGATGCGGAATCCGAATCCGGGGATGCAGCCGGCGATGGCGGGATCAAAATTTCAAAAAAGGCCACGACTGTCAAAACAAGTCCTGGGGGCAATGGGCCCAACCATTCGCCAACCGGGGGCAATCAGCAAAACGCGCAGCAAAGCATCGAAATGGCTCAAGAGGGGAAACCCGCTGATGATGAAAAAGGCGATAAATGGGTGGATCCCGCGACAGGCATGGCGTTCGTCTGGGTTATTGGCGGCAATTACAAAATGGGATGTCATGACAAAGCCCTTTTTTCCTCATGTATCCCCGACGAGAAGCCGCAGCATGATGTAGTCCTCGATTGCTTCTGGATGGGCGCGCATGAGGTGACGCAAAAGCAATGGGCGATGATCATGAATGATAATCCCTCAGATTTTGACGATCTCGGGGAGAATTGTCCGGTTGAAAATGTTTCCTGGCACGACATACAAAAATTCATCAAGCGATTAAACGATAAACACGAGGGTAAATATAGATTTCGCCTGCCCACTGAATGCGAATGGGAGTATGCATGCCGCAACGCCGGCGAAGATCAAAAGTATCCGGGGGCGAAACCCCTGGATGGCATCGCCTGGTATCTGGATAACAGCGGGAAACATCCCCATCCCGTAGGACGCAAAAAACCGAATGGCCTTGGCCTATACGATATGGCCGGCAACGTATGGGAATGGTGTCAGGATGTCTATGCCCCGGACGCATACGAGTTCCACAAAAAACATAACCCCTGTTTTACCGGGGAAGGGCAACCCTACCGGGTGATCAGAGGGGGCGGCTGGTACAGCGAAAAAAAAGAATTAAGAACCAGAAATCGCGGCTATTTCCCCCCCGGCGCGAAATACCATGATCTCGGCTTCAGATTGGTTAGAGAGGATTAGGACCTATTCCGGATGTGGAATAAAATACGATTATTTGATGAGGAGGGTTTATGAAAGCGATGAGGATGCGGACTGCATTGATCGGAATTGTTCTGTTAGGCGGCTTTTTATTAACCGGCTGCGGGGCGGCGATAAAAAAACAGGTGCCAAGCGCCAACTGGACGCATTCGGCGACCCCACAACTATCAAGGGCCGACTACGCGGTTTTGGATCGCGTTGAGGGCCAATCTACGACACATTCAGTGCTGCTTGGGCTAATCGATATCATTGACGGAAAAGTTAAAATTTTTGGGATCCGGTTTTTCGAAGATAAATATGCGTATGAACCCATTTCGAAATTTCTGCCGTTTGAGTTGTTTCAGGATCGAACGAAAGACCGCGCCCTGTTTAAAACATTGGCGAAAAGTCCGGACGCCGACGCTATTCTCAGAAGAACGATAACTGTTGAAAAATCGGGTATTCCGGCTATTTTCACCACAACAACAGTCCGTTGTTCCGGAAAAGCGATTAAAATAAAAACGGACGAGGAGCTGTATGAGGAATAGAATGTCCGAAATTCAGTAAAGATTTGGGCAGCAAAAGGGGAAAATGGCCATGGTTACACATAACTTTTTAAATATCTTAAAATTATTTGTTTTAATCGTTTTCATGCTGGCATGCACCGGCCCTGACCTATGGGCCGCGGATAAAAGCCCTAACCGGACGGCATTGATCATCGGCAACGACGATTATAAGTTTTCCCCTCTGAAAAACCCCGTCAATGACGCCAAGGACATGGCTGAGGCATTGTCAGCGCTTCAATTTAAAATAATTAAATGTATTAATTGCAATGAGGCGCAAATCAGGGAATCGGTTCGGAAGTTCGATAATGCGTTACGGGAATCACACGGCTGCGGCGTCGTATATTATGCGGGGCACGGGGTCCAGGTAAGGGGAGAGAACTACCTTATTCCGGTTGGCGTCGATTTATTGAGAGAATATGAGGTAATGGATAATTGCGTCAGCCTTTCATCAATCCTCGGTTCCCTCGAAACGGCTCAAAATCGATTGAATATCGTGATTCTCGACGCATGCCGCAACAACCCTTTCCAAAGCAGTTTTCGCTCCGCATCAAAAGGTCTGGCGAAAGTTGACGCGCCCATCGGCACTTTGGTCGCCTATGCAACCGGTCCGGGCTCAGTCGCAAAAGATGGGGAAGCGGATGCGAACGGGCTCTATACCTCCACACTGTTGAAGTACATACAGATCGAAGGCCTGCCGGTAGAGGAAGTATTTAAAAGGACCAGAAAAGAAGTCATGCAAAAGACGAATAACCAGCAAATCCCCTGGGAATCCACCTGCCTTACCGGCACCTTCACCTTTAAAGGGGAAACAAAAATTAGTGAAGAAAAAATAAGTGAACAACTGGCCTATTATAAAGACGAAACCGAAACAAACGCAGTGGAGGCAGCGGAGGGCCCGGACGAGGCCGAGAGCGAGGCCGAGAGCGAGGCCACCCTATGTGACTTTCGAAGCTATAATACAGCCTTATATTCGAATTTTATTGAAATCCCGAATCGTTTTATAAAAATATCGGATCATGTGGTCTACGACAAATACCTTAAAAGGGAATGGTTTATCATAAAAAACAAGATTTTCAACTGGGATGAGGCCAAAGAATACGCTGAAGAAATTCTGGGATCCCGCTATCGACTGCCAACCCTTGATGAACTCAAATCCTTGACTACGAAAACTCGTGGAGAAGACGGGTGGGGCAGGATAAATAATAAATATTTCCCCTCCAACGACCGGTCCCATAAATATTGGACGGGTACGGGGACCACGCAATTTTGGGCCAATGCATATTGGTATCTCGACTTTGAGGAAGGCGCCGCCGCCAAAATGTCGGGATCCAATTACTGCAGCCTGATCGTTATACGCCAGCAATAAGACGAATCTTTAACATGAAAATCCTCGTCACGCCCCGTGTTCGCCATGGCGGCGCGGCGGAAGGCGCTGATTTTCTTTACTCACCCTCTTCCTGAATGACTCAGAAGAATCGTATTTATGCTGCATCAAAGTTTTCGGGCCCTGGGTTTCGCATTAAAAAGCGGGGAGCCGTTGATCCCGGCTTTAAAGAGGCAGAAGGGCAAATTCAAAAAAGCGGCAAAATATGTCGAAGCAGAAGATACATTAACAGAGAGCATCAAAAAAGCCGGAATCAATAGGCTTGCGCTTGCGATACTACGCACCGGTGAATACACGGGGAAGCTGGAATCCACCTTTGATCAGCTCGCTGATTTCTTTGAAGCCCGTTACCGCTACCAAAGCCATCTCTTCTTTTCCCTTCTGAAAGCATTTATTATCATAGGGGCCATTTTCGGCATCATCGGTTTCTATATGCAAACCCTTGAGATTCCGCTGCCCCATTTCGTTTTGACGATCGGTTTGGCCGCCCCCTCTGCCCTACTGTCTGTCTTTTTTTTACTTTTGCTGCTAATGCCGGGATTCAACGGTTGGTCAAGAGCCGTAACATTAAAATTCGGCATTGCCGCCGGGCTTTCCTTTACTGAGATGAAACGCATATTTGCCGAATCCGGATTGTCTGTGAATTTACGGGCCGAAGATATCGCCGGCCTCTTTCCGCTGCCAAAAGAGCAAAAAAAACTAATCGTCAACGGTCAGGAAACCGGGGAGCTGGACCAAAGTCTTTTCCTGGTTGAACGTGAAATGCAAAGAAAGCTCAATAGTTCACTCGAATCCATTGAACGGCTATTTTACTATACCAGTATTGCCGTCGCTTTAGGCATCTTTCTGGCCTGCGTATTGCTGCTGGCCGGAAAAGGACTGAGTGAGTTTCTCCTCAAGCTTCAGTAAGACTTTCCACATGAGCACACCATGCCGGACAAATGTTTTAGATCGAAAGATCAATGGCCTCCGGAGGCCCTGGCACGTCCAAAACCGCCCGGTTGCAAATCTTTCTCGAATTCGGTATGCATAACAAAATAATTCGCGAGACAAAAGTTGACAATCTCGTAAAAAGTCGATTTTAGGATGGCAAAGTAAAAAGTTCAAGATCAAGGCGCGCAAAATCCCGAGGAATGCAGCGTACTTAGCTGTACGTGAAATTCCGAGGGATGCAGCGCAACACAGATATTGGACTTTTTACGAAGC
>JAGXLR010000157.1 GCA_018334555.1 Desulfobacterales bacterium | reverse complement strand
AGAGAGAAAAATTGGATGAATCGCCTCAGTGCCTCAGTGCCTCAGTGCCTTGACCTCGTAACAAAAGTTGCTTTTAAACTCGGTCCCGGGCGCGGCCCGGGGGGTTACTTCCAAGGAACTCGACAATATTTAATATTATTTTAGATGCTTTCGCTGTTGTCATTCCGAGGAACGAAAGCGACGAGGAATCTTGTTTGTTAAAGATTTCTCGCTGCCGCTCGAAATGACGAAATTGGATGAATCGCCTCAGTGCCTCAGTGCCTTAGTGCCTCAGTGCCTCAGTGCCTTAGTGCCTTGACCTCGTAACAAAAGTTGCTTTTAAACTCGGTCCCGGGCGCGGCCCGGGGGGATTACTTCTAAGTAACTTCGAGGTGAAAGGTGAAAGATACTTTGTCGAATGACCCGTTGTTTTGTATTTTGGTCAATGGGATTTGGGTATTGTTTGTTTTTTGAGATTTTATCTTATCTCTCACTCTCCATCATTTGTTTTATTATGATATAAATTCGGAAGTTATTCAAGTCCAAGATAACCGGAGATAATATTTACCCTAAATTGAGCGTTTCAATTTAGGCTTACCCTAAATTGAGCGATTTTCAAGTTTGCCGCAGGTACAAGGAAAATGATGTCGAGCTATAGGCGCCTATGCGAGACATCATTTGACGCAGTAGATGCGGTGAAATTGGAAATCCCGGAGGGTTTTAAATTTTTTGATTTAAAAAACGATCCAATATCCTAAAAATAAAATAAAAATTAAATCTTCAAAAAATTGAAACGCTCAATTTAGGTTACATTTGATAACGGTTCGGCTCTCCCCGATTTTCAAAACATGGGATCCCGGTTATCCGCTAGCATGCCGAATTTATATCCCAGGCTGTATGCCAAGGCCTTTACCAGGATTTTGGGATATCCCGACTCTCCCCGGATATACGGCACAAACAGCCTTCTTATCCGTTCATGCGCCAACAAATGGTATGCCCGGGGCAGACGCCTGAAAAACAGAAAAAACAGATAAGACAGGGTCAACTCGTTCAATATCTCCCGGCGGTACAGGCGGCTATATTCCATCAGCCCCCCCTTGGCGCCACCAAAACTTCTGCGGATCGACTGATGGGCCAGCATAGCGCTTTTTACCGCATAATAGATCCCCTCGCCGGTCCAGGCATCGGCGAAACCGGCCGCATCCCCGGTAAGCAAAACATTTTCGCGCTGCAAAACCGGATTTTTGACCCGTTTAAAAAGGGGGAGCATGCCGCCACCCCGCCGCTCCAGGAGGGCAGTAGGGTTTATCGCATTTTCAACAAATCCGTCGAGCAGGCGATTGGGATGTCGGCCCTTCAGAGCCCCCATATGGATCAACAGTCCCGCATTCAGCCGATCTCCCCGGGGGAATACCCAGCCGTAAGAGGCCGCGGGAGAAACATTGAAAAACAGGTGGCAATGCCCGGATGAAAGGCTATGGACGGCATCCGCCTTAAGATCGCCCTCTATCCCCAAAAGCGCAGGCACCGGGCTAACCGTCCGGCACCGGCGTTCCAGCTGTTTTCTCACCCGGCTGGTATAGCCGTCCGCCCCGATCAGGATCCGGGATTCAAGAACAGACGAATGGGTGGCTATCTCAAGCTTTCCCCGATTCGCCGCCCGAAACCCCTGAAAAGCCTCGCCGGTCCTGAGCCGAGCCCCTTTGTCCTGAGCCATCCGGGTAAGCGCCATGTCAAAATCAGCCCGCCGGACAAAACCCATAAAAGGTTTATCCGCCCTCACCCTATAGGCCCTTCCGGCCCCCGGCAAATGAACCGTTAACTGTTCGACAAACGAATCAAAACAACCCGGATCAAAACAGTTTACCCGCTTTAACAGCTCAATGGTCCGGGCCGTCACCCCGCCGCCGCAGCTTTTATACCGGGGCAGGTGTTTTTTTTCAATAATTACGGTTTTCAGTCCGCTTTCGGCGCATAAAAACCCGGCTACCGCGCCGGCCGGTCCGGCACCGACAATCGCGACATCATATGTTTTCATTCGGGATCACGCTAAATGCTCGATTCACTGTAAGGGCTACCTGAAAATATATATCACACAGCGCTTTCAGAATCTACCCAATCATGCTATACGCCTGCAACGGCATCTGCGCGGCGGCTGGATATCGGTCTGGCTGTGAGAAATATCTACCTGGCAGCTATTGCCCATGGGCTGGAAATCTGCATTTAAGATCAGGGGATCTCTTCGAACCCGCGGATCAACCGGCTACCCGAGTGGGGTTCGACCAGGGCCCGGCCCGGGCCTTCGCGGCTCAGGACGCGGCAGGGGCCTGTGGTTGACCCGCCGGTCGATTCAAAAAATCGACGATGACATCCACGGCCTGGTTGGCCTCGCGCATGGCCGGGGTCAGCGCCATCCAGTCATGAAACATGCCCTCCCATTCCTGGTAGGTCAGGGCCGCCCCTGCCGATATGGCCTTTTCCTTGAACCGACGACAGTCACAAAGGAATATTTCATGGGTTCCGACCAACACCAGGGTAGGCGGGATGCCGATAAAATCCCCGTTGATCGGTGACAACAAATAATAGGCCGGATCATGCCCGTCGGCATATACCCGGCCCGCCTCGACCAGATCCTCTCTTGTCAGCAGTTGATCATATTGACGGATGTTTTCGATTTCCGAATGGCTGAGGGTTAGATCCAGCCATGGGGAAAGCAGACCCAGCTTTTCCGGGAGCTTCTCCTTGCCGTCTTTCAAGGCCAGCACGGCTGAAAGCGCAAGCCCCCCGCCTGAGGAGTCGCCCATCAGATAGATCCTGTCGGCCGATCCTTCTCGCCTTAGCGCCCTATAGACCCCTATGACGTCGTTTAACCCGTCGGGAAACGGATTTTCCGGCACCAGCCCGTAATCTACCATCACCGCGGGGATACCCGTCTTTTCGCATACCCGGGACAGCATCCCCCAATGGCAGATAACCGGACCGCTGGTAAATGCGCCCCCATGCAGAAAAATCAATTTTTCCCCCAATGATTGGCGCGGCGGATCCAAAAAAATGCATCCCACCCCCTCAACGGCCTCCTCTTGGAGCCGGCAGTTTCCCACGACCTTTGCCGGCGGTTTTTTCATTTTGAATAGCCCCTGAGATTCAAAGCGTCCTCGCCCTGTCCGGATATCGGGATCCTGTTTAAACATACGATACCGGTCGTCGGCAAGCCGTTTCGCAATTGCCCAAATCCTGTTTGTGCCACGCCTTTGCCACACCCGCCGAATAATCGCCGTCGGGCGGCGATCAAAAAAATTCCACCCAAACAATATTTGACATGCGCCCGAGGATTTATAAATATATAAGAAAACATAGACAAATTTCCCAGGCAGAGGAAGGCAAACCTCTCGTCGCCGGCATTTCCAATGACAGCAGATTTAGTGTCCGAACGAAAACCAGAATTTTTTGTCGAGATCAAGAAAGGCGAAAATCCCTGCCTTCGCAGGGACAGGCTTTAACCGCAGATATACGGAAGTATGTTGAGGGTTAAAATTTGAAGCTGACACAGATATCGGCGGAAAAAACGGTTTTCGTTCAGGCATTATTTAACCAATTTTTCAAGAAAGGACAAGCATGAAAACCATTGCAAATATCAGCCTTGGCTCGGATAGGGATGATTACGATTTTAATACGCAATTCATGGGCCAGGATTTCCGTTTGTTGAGATTCGGGGCAAACGGGGATTCGGATAAGGCCGCGGAGCTGATTAAGGAATGGGACTCACGGGTGGATGCCATCGGACTGGGAAGTTTCACAGCCCCTTACGGACTGGGGATGAAGGGACTGAAGAGAAGGGAGGCGGAAAAACTAAATAGGCTCCGCAAACAGCTGAGCAGCCCGCTGACCACCGGGGATACCCTTCGCGAGGTCAGCCATGAATGGAGCATTCGGCATATCCAGCATAAGTTCGGCAACAATTACTTCAATAATAAACGCATACTGTTTTTCTCCGGTATGATAACCACCCCCCTGGCCCGCATCCTCTCTGAATACACCGACAATCTGACTTTTTGTGACCCGATCACTGAAAACGGCATACCTAAATTTTTAACGTCAATGGACGACCTGAAACTATACGCCAAAGGGCTCCACGATATCTTGGGGTGGCTGCCCAGCAAAAAATTTTCAAACTTTGCGTTTCCAATACAAAACTATAATGACTTTTTAATATCCAAGGCCATACAGGAGGCCCAAATCATCGTGGCGCCCTACTATAAATTCTACAACTATTTAGGACGTTGCGGGCTCAAAGAGCTGGGCCGGAAAGTGGTTATAACGGCCACCGCTTACGATGACCGGGTCAATTTTCTCAAAGAGCGCGGTGTCGACATGATTATCGATACGACGCCGAAAATAATGGAAAAGGTGGTCGGGGTCAGCGTGCTCGAGGCAATGATCATGGCGGGATTAGATAAAACCCCGGAGACGCTGACCAGCGACGACTTACTGGAGGTAATTACGGATTTACGGATGGATCCCCGCGTGATCTATCCACAGGGTGAGGCCAGACGGGTTAACCGTTTTGCCTTCGTTGTATATCCGCTCTCCCGCGAATACCTAAAAAATTTCAAACCAGTCAAACTCGCGTCAAAATTTTCCCCAAAAAGCGGTATGGATGCCATAGAAAAAATTGCCGCCTATTCCCCCCCGTTTATTTATTCCAAAGTGACCGGCGTCAAATCCCCGACAGGGGTCGAAGCCGAAGGATGGCTGATCGCGTTGGGTGCGACGCCCCGTCAGATGCTGGCCCATGGCCCGGAATTCTTGAACAACCGACTTTTAAAAGCCACAGAAATGGCAAAAAACATGGGTGCCCAGATAATCGGGCTGGGCACTTTAACCAAGCCCTTAGGGGACGCGGGCGAGACCGTGGCCAAGCTCTCGAATATTCCGGTAACCACCGGTAACAGCTACAGTGCCTCCGCCGCCATGTGGGCGGCAGCCGAAGCCGTCAGAAAGCTGGGGCTGATAAAGATGGATAAAGGCAAAAAAATGAAGGCCAAAACCATGGTCATCGGCGCTACGGGGGCTGTGGGATCGGTCTGCTGCCGACTTCTTGCGACGGCGTTTGACGAAGTATACATGATTGATATTCACCACGCTGAACTGCTGGCCCTAAAGGAATGGATCATGAACGAGACCCCGGAGGTCAACATCCAGATCTCCACGCGGGCGGACAAATTCCTCGCGGATATGGACGTCGTCATCCTGACATCTGCTGCAATGAAGGGGAAAAATGCCATCGATATCCATACGGTCAAGCCCGGTTGTGTGATTACCGATGTGAACCGGCCGCTTTACTTTACAGCCAAGGATGCAAAAAAACGCCCGGATGTTTTGATCATCGCATCCGGTGAAATTACCCTGCCGGGCGAACCGGAGATGCGGGACATCGGACTTCCTCCGGGTGTCGCCTATGCCAGCCTGGCGGAGACCATAGTGCTGGCGCTTGAAGGGCGGTTTGAAAATTTCAGCGTTGGCCGAAATATGGAATGGCAGAAAGTCAGTGAAATTTACAAAATGGGGCTCAAGCATGATATGCAACTCGCCGGGATTTCCGGCCTGGATGGGCCGATCTCGGATACGGATTTTAAGCGGGTGCGGGAATTGGCCATAAAATCGCGGAAGCCATCGCGGCAAAAGAAAAAATCATCCCCATCAAAATCCAGAAAAAAGTAGCGCGGCCCATCATGTCAAGAGCCCAATGCATATGGTATCCCGTCTGCCCCATGCGGCGCTTTTATAAAAAAGGCGTGCTGGATCGGGGATGGATCGAAGCATACTGTAAAGGCAACTGGCATCAATGCGTCAGATACCAGATGGAAGCTCAAGGGAGATACCACCCGGACTGGATGCTGCCGGATGGCAGCCTTGATGAGTCGTTGAAGGGATACTGATTTTTTCCCAAAAGCTCAGGATTCCGGCGACGCATCGTCATTCAAAAAATCAAGGATCTTGTTTTTATGCGGGGACTCGGGTTCTAAGCTTAAGTGCTTCCGAAAAAAAAAGGCGGCTTTGGTTGGATTGTACGTCTCGCCGGGCTTAGAATAAATAACCCCCAGATTATAATAGGCTTTACTAAAATCCGGTTTCTTCAGGATCGCCTTTAACAGTTCATTTCTTCCATCGACGAGTAGATCCTGGTTTATCCGCACGATTCCAAGCTTATAATGCGCCACACCGCTGTCCGGATGGCTTTTAAGATAATCTTTCAAAATGCGCCCAGCTTTTTTGAAGGCCTTCTTTTCGATTAGGCCGTCTACTTTTTCGAATATAGCCGCCTGCTGATTTTCTCCCGCCGGCGCTTGTTCCGACAATGCGTCGTTTTTGTCTAGCCAGTTGACAATTTTTTCTTTGTAAGGCGGATTGTCGTCAAGCGCGAGGTATCGATTAAAATAATGGGAAGCCTTCTCAACGGAGTACATAGAATCGACGGTGGCATATATAGCCCCCAGGTTATAAAAGGCCTTCGCATATGTCGGGTCGATGGCCACGACTTTTTGAAACGCTTCGACGCCCTTCGCAAACGCTGCCTGCCTGGTATGGATCGTGCCCAACCAATAATGCGCATCCGCATTATCCGGTGACCTTTTTACGAGGTTTAAAAAAACCGATTTGGCTTTTCGATATTCTTGGTTATGGTATAGGCTTTCTCCGTATTGCAAGGATTCAGCTATTGTTGGGGGCGGCGGCCCATAGATCCTTGAATGGCAGGAGATGAGACAAAAAAATACAGAAAAGGCCAGAAAAAGTCTGATTGGCAATTTATACGGCATGTTAAAACAATCCAGCCTATAGAAAAATTTGGGGGAGACCATGGCCGGCGTTAGTGTTTCGTCTTGGAGCCGATGACAAATATATAAAGCGCCCCGGCCACCAATAGGATAATAAAAACGATTACCTGATAGCCCGGTCTCCCTTCGTCGGATGGCTCGCTTTCATGGGGCCCGGCATGGGCTGGGCCGGCCCTGCCTTTTTTATTAGCCACCGATCCCCCTCTATTATTGCGCCCGGCGCTTTTTGAAGCATATACCCCATCATTAGCGCCTAACCGGCCACTGCTTTGCGCCTCACCGGTGGCGGCGCGATCCGGCTCAATGAGATTCAGCCGCCCCGCAACCGATAGGATATCCCT